>JALYTM010000169.1 GCA_030854305.1 Candidatus Dormiibacterota bacterium | reverse complement strand
GGTGGTGCACATCTCGACAACCACGCAGCGCGACGGCTCAGTACACCGCTGGGTTGACTCGGTGCAGGAGGTGCGCCACGCCGAGGGCGCCACCATCGTCAGCAACGAGGTTGCCAGCGTCGCCGCCGACGGACGGATGACCCACCTGGCCCCGCTCTCTGCTGAATTGAAGGGGCGTCTCATCGACATCGGCTACGACCTTGCCGACTGGAGGGCGTACGCGTGACCGCCGTCGCCGCGCTCGCGGGCGCGTTGGTCGGCGTTGGCGTCCTCGCGCTGATCACCTATCTGCGACCGAGCGCGTCAGCCTCGCCATCGCGGCTGCGGCGACCACGCATCGAGACGGTCGACCACGCAGTGATGCGCGTCTGCGCTGCGCTACTCGCCGGCGTCTTCGTCGGGCTGGTGACTCACTGGCCGGTGGCGGCGGCGGCCACCCTGGTCCTCGGCATCGCGCTCCCCTCGGTGATGGGAAGCCGGCGCGAGCGGGAGATGCGCTCCGCCCGGCTCAGCGGGGTCGCGGCGTGGGCCGAGATGCTGCGCGACACACTCACCGCCGGGCTCGGCATCGAGACGGCGATCCACGCCAGCGCCCTCGCCGCGCCCCTCGCCATCCGCAGTGAGGTGGAGGTGCTCGCCGCGGAGTTGCGCGGTCCGGACCTGCTCGACGAGTCGCTTCGCCGCTTCGCCGGCCGGGTCGACAACCCCACCTGCGACCGGGTCGTCGCCGCCCTCCTCCTCCCCCGTGGCAGCAGTTCACTGAGCCAGCGCCTCTCGGCGATCGCCGCGGCTGCCCGTGACGACGTCGACATGCGCCTGCGCGTTGACGCTGAACGGGAGGGAACCCGTTGGACCGCGCGGCTCGTGGTCCTCATCACGGCGGCGATGGCCCTCGGTCTCGCCCTGCTGAACCGCACCTATCTCCAGCCGTATGACAGCGTCGCCGGGCAGCTGGTGCTGGTCTTTGTGATCCTTCTGTTCGCGGGCGGGTACGCGTGGCTCGGCCGGATCACCGCTGAGCCGCCGCCGCCGCGGCTGATGGTCGGCGAGGATCGGGCATGACCGCGACCGCGTTGGCCGGTGCGCTCGTCGGTTTGGGAGTGTGGGGCCTGGTGCGGGCTCTGCATCCCGCGCGACCGTCGCTGGCCGAGGCACTGGCATCGCTCCGCCCGGTCACCGTGGCACAGCCCATCGTGACTCCGACGGAGGCGACGTGGGGGCCGATTGCGCGGCTGGGAGCCCCAATCGTCCGACTGCTGGACCGCAGTCTCCGCTCGACCACAAGCCTCCTCTCAGCGCGCGCGTACCGTGACCTGCTCGTCGTTCAGCGTTCGGCGCATCGCCACCTCGCCGAGAAGCTCGCCACGGCCCTGATCGGTTTCCTGACACCGACGCTCGCCGCCAGCCTGCTGACGGCCGCGGGCGCGCCGATCCCCCTCGCGCTTCCAGCAGCCGCCAGCGTTGCGCTTGGCGTGGCGGGGTTCTTCCTGCCCGACGGGGCGGTGCGCTCGGAGGCGGAGAAGCGCCGCGACGAGTTCCGCGAGGCGCTCAGCGTCTTCATCGACCTGACCTCCCTCGGCCTCGCCGCGGGCAGCGGCCCCGAGGAGGCGATGGCGGAGGCGGCCCGTATCGGCCGCGGCTGGTCGTTCGCGCAGCTGCGTCGAGCCCTTGAGGTGACCGCATACAGCCGCGAGACCTCGTGGACCGCGCTGACCCGCCTCGGCCAGGAACTCGGTGTGCCCGAGCTCGAGGAGGTGGCGTCCAGCATCGGTCTGGCCGAGGAGAAGGGCGCCCGCGTCCGCGAATCGCTCGCGGAGCGCGCAACCTCGATGCGCCGCGCCCGGCTCGCCGAGGCGGAGGGCAAGGCGCGGCGGGCGTCGCAGCGCATGAGCCTTCCCGTGGTGCTGCTTCTGGTCGGCTTCATCGTCTTCATCGCCTATCCCGCCATCGAGCGAATCGTGAGCGTGGGCCAATAGCCAGGAGGGAATCGAATGGCAGACCTCGATGCAATCCGTGCACTGACCGCCATGCTGGCGGCGCACCTGGGGGCATTGCGTCGCGACCAGCGCGGCTACTCAACCGAGGCGGTGGTGGTGACCGCCGCCCTCGCGACGCTCGCCCTGGTGGTGGTTGGGATCATCGCCTACAAGGTCACCCAGCAGGCCAACGGCATCCAGACGCACTGAGACATGGCTGCGACGCTGACCAGCGGCTGCGCGCGTCCGCGACCATGCACGCCCGCGCGCCCGCATCGCACGGGCTTCCGGGACGAAGGCGGGTCGGTGTCGGCGGAGCTCGTGGTGGTCACGCCGTTGCTGATGCTGCTCTTCCTTCTCGTCGTGCAATTCGCACTGTGGCAGCACGCTGCGCACATCGCCGAGGCGGCGGCACAACGCGGCGCGCAGAGCGCGCGCGTGCAGGGCGGCACGGACGCACAGGGCTACGCGGATGCACAGTCCGCAACCTCCCAGCTCGGCGCGAACCTGTTGATCAATCCGACAGTCACGGTGACCCGCGCCGGTGACGTGGTGCGTGTCGAGGTGTCGGGCACGGCGGAGCAGGTGGTGCCCTTCCTGTCGCTGCCGGTGACGGCCGTGGTCAACGGACCGGTGGAGCGGTTCACCGTACCCGGGGCAGCAGTCCCGTGAACCGTCGGCGCCGCAGCCCGGGCGCAGTCTCGCTCGAACTCGTGCTCATCACGCCGCTCTTCCTGCTGCTGCTCGACTTCGCCGTCTTCGGCGGCCGGCTGACCGAGAGCCAATCACGGGTCGACGACGCTGCCCACGCCGGCGCACGGGCCGCCTCCCTGGAGCGGACTGTCGGCGGCGCGCAGCTCGCCGCCAACCAGATCGTGGCCGCCACGCTCGGGCAGAGCGACGCCAGCTGCCACACGTACCAGGTGGGTGTCGATACCAGCACGTTTCGGGCTGGTGGGAGCGTCGGGGTGATTGTCACCTGCGAGGTGCTGCTGAGCGACCTGTCGTGGCTCCCCCTTCCGGGGACGCGCTCGGTGTCGGGTAGCTTCATCTCCGCGGTCGACACGTATAGGAGTTCCACGCCATGACCCCGCGTCGTCGGCGCCGCGGTGAGAGCGGCCAGACGATCGCGTTCGTCGTCGGAATCACCCTGGCGCTCCTCCTCCTCATCGGGCTGACCGTCGACGGCGGTCGCATCCTCTCCGCCCGCGAGCGTGCGCTCGACGAGGCGCAGGAGGCCGCCCGGGTCGGAGCGCAGCAGCTTGACCAGGCCGCGCTCCACGCCAGCGGCGTCGCGATCATCAACCAGGCAGACGCGAGCCGCGCCGTGCAGGTGTACCTCCTGGCCACGGGCGACACCGGTTCAGTCACCGTGCAGGGTACGGACGTGCAGGTCTCCGTGCAGCACAGCCTCGCCATGGACATCCTCAGCCTCGTCGGCATCGGGACCGTCACCATCAGCGAGACGGGAACCGCGCGTGCCGCGCAGGGCACGGTGGCCGGCGGATGACAACGACCCGTCGTGCGGCGGCCGGCCTGGGAGCATTTGCCGCCCTTGCCAGCCTGCTGGTCGGCGTGCCGCTGGCACTGATCCTGACCGTGGGCTGGCCGCTGCCGCACTCATTGCCCACGGTGGACGAGGTTCGCACGCTGCTCGCGACCTCCGGCATCCCGGATGTCGTTCTCATCGACACGCTCGCCGTCATCTGCTGGATCGCCTGGCTGGATTTCGCTCTCGCGACCGTGGTGGAGCTGGGCGCCACCATCGCGGGGCGCGCCGCGTCGCGGCCGCTCCTCGCCAGGCCATGGCAGGCGCTGGTGGCGCGGCTGATCACCACCGTCGTCGTCGCCGTCGTGGTCATCGGCAGCCGCCCGCAGAGCAGTCCGCCGCCACGCAGCGCTGCTCTTGCCGGAAGCCTCGCCGGGCGGGTACCGAATCGACCGTCCGATGCTGTGACCGTCGGGCGCAGCGTCCTGGCGCCTGCACCCGTATCCGCGCTGACATCAGACCGCTACGTCGTGCGCGGCGGGGACACGCTGTGGGGGATCGCGAGTCGGCGACTCCGGGACGCTCGTCGCTGGCCAACCATCTGGCGCGACAACGCGCACCGATCCGAACCAGCCGGACGCCGCTTCAACGATCCCGACCTGATCGTGCCGGGGTGGACGCTCGACGTACCCACACATCCGACAATCGCCACCACGGCACCCGCGCTACCGCAGACTCCCTTTGCTAGGCCGACGCCACCCTCGGGGGCGACTCCACCGCCCTTGCCAAGTGGCGGCGTGAATCCGCCGCCGTCGCCTACCCCCTCCTCCGTGTCGAGGCCCGTCGCGACGGCTCCACCAGCGGACGGTCCCGCCGCGCGTCCCGGTTCGCGCCCTGACGTCGGCCCATCAGCGGTGACCTTGCCCTCGGGCGGCCTGGTTGGAGGTGCCTGCGCAGCCGGCGTCATCGCGGGTCTCGCCGCCGCGCGACTACACTCGAGGCGGCGGCGGCGGGTCGGTTCAGCCCAGGCCAGTGCCGTCGACCGTTTGGTCGGCCCGACGGTCCGTCACCTCCGCCACGCCATCGCTCCACGCCGGGCACCTGACGAGGACGATCAAAGTGT
>JALYTM010000168.1 GCA_030854305.1 Candidatus Dormiibacterota bacterium | reverse complement strand
GAACGCAACCCGAGTATACCGGCGGACCGGCGACCGTCCCCCCGGGGCGCGTCTAGCCCTCGGCCTGGTTCTCCGCGAAGCGGCGGAGCACGTCCTGCCAGGTCTCCGCGGGCTCCGTCGCGGTCGCGCGCGGCAGCGTCTTGCGAATGCGCGAGCGTGTCTTGTCGATCTCGCGGTCACGGCGGCGTTCCTCGTTGGAGCGGGCGGCGGTGACCGACTGCTCCAACTCTGCGGACACGGCGTCGATCTCGTCGACCGCGGTGGCGTTGCGCAGCGCGCGGTTGAGACGGGCGATCACGTCCGGCGCGAGCCGGGCGCCGGCTTCGCGGAGGCCGTCGGACGCCCGCTTGCGACGCTGGTCCAGCACACGCTGGGCAGCGAACAGCTCGGCGTTCTGGCGGCGGTGCTGCTCGAACAGCTGCATGCCCTCGTCGATCAGCTTGGGGTACTGCCACGCCAGGCTGAACTTGCCGGAGCTCATGCCCGCGATCAGGGCGTCGACGCTGGCCTGGTACCGCTGGAGCGGCTCCCCGCTGAGGTTGCCGAGGAGATCGGCAAGGATCGGCCGCGCCTGCCCGTGCACCCGGCGAACCCAGCCCGGAAGGTGGTGATGCTCCGGAGAGGGCGGATCCACCGGCCGGGCTGCGCGCGGCAACCCCTGCGGCCGCACGATGCGAGGGAGGTTGGCGGGCACCGGACCCGTGGACAGCCGGCGCGGGCGGTCGGCGGTGCCCACGCGTGCATCACCGTTCGAAGGTGCGCTGCGGTCTCCCGTCTCCTCGCTCGTCGCGAGAGGCGATGCCTCCGTAGTGTCGATCACGCGGCCAAGTCGGTATCCATCGGAACGACCCGATCGTACCCCACGGCCGACCGTCCGCGTCTGCGCAGCCGCTGACTACACTGCATGCGGAGCTTGTGACAACCAGTGACTGACACGCTGCCGGGGTCTGCGGATCCCACCGAGGTGGTGCTCGCCGACGATGAGGTGGCCTCACTTCAGGAGGCGGGCCGCGCCTGGTCGAAGGTCCCGCGCGCGCGAGTGGAGACCGGGGCGGGCTTCATCGACCCCGACCTCAGTCCGCACGAGGAGCGCGGCCGCCCCGGCGAGCGCTACGTCCGGGTGCGCCGGTCCAAGGCGGAAGGGTTCGAGAAGGTAGGGCCGGGCTGGCTGCAGACCACACCACGCGCCATCGCCCCCACCGGCGACCTCGGTCGTTTGACCAAGCGGCTCCGCGCCATGCTGCTCGGCACACCGCTGGCGACGCGCGACCTCGTCCACGAGCGGCTCACCAAGGTCAAAGCACTGGCGGTGCTGTCGTCGGATGCGCTGTCGTCGGTCGCGTACGGGCCCGAGCAGCTCCTGGTCGTCTTCGTGCTCGCCGGCGCCGGCGCCGCGGCGGTCAGGTACGACCTGATGATCATGGCGGCGATCGTCGTGGTGATGACCTCCGTCATCCTCAGCTACAGGCAGACGATCAAGGCGTACCCGCACGGCGGCGGTTCCTACATCGTCGCCAAGGACAACCTGGGCACCATGCCCGGGCTGATCGCCGCCGCGGCGCTGATGACCGACTACGTGCTGACCGTCGCCGTCTCGGTGTCGCAGGGGGTGGCCTTCGTCCTCACCCCATTCCCCACCATCGCCAACTGGGCGGTCCCGCTCTGCCTCGCCTTCGTCGTGCTGATCGTGCTCGGCAACCTCCGCGGCATCCGCGAGTCCGGCTCGATCTTCGCCGCCCCCACGTACCTCTTCATCGCAGCGATGTTCGTGATGATCGGCTTCGATACCTACCGGTTGGTCAGCGGCCAGTGCGCCAACCACGCATGCGCTCTGCTCCCCCACGTCGCGCCGAACTACCCCGTCGCGTTCGCCGCCGCCGGCAACGTCAGTATCTTCCTGATCCTCCAGGCGTTTGCGTCGGGCTCGTCGGCACTGACCGGGATCGAGGCGGTGAGCGACGGTGTACCGGCGTTCCAGAAGCCGGAGTGGCGCAACGCCCGCACCACGCTGATGTGCATGGGCGCGATCCTGGGGGCGACGTTCGTGGGCATCGTGCTGCTGACCCACTTCCTCGGGGTGTCGGTCGACGATCCCAACCGGGCGGCGCCTCAGGTGCTGCTGCTGAAGCTGGCCACCATCGGCTTCGGCTTCGGGGGCTTCGGGTACTGGTTTGTCACCGGCAGCACCATGCTCATCCTGGTGCTGGCCGCCAACACCGCCTTCTCCGACTTCCCGCGGCTGTTCTTCTTCCTGGCGCGCGACCACTTCGCGCCGCACCAGTTCCGCCGCCTCGGCGAACGCCTCGCGTTCAGCAACGGCATCATCGTGCTGGCCGTCCTGGCCTCGATCCTGATCGTGGTCTTCGGCGGCAATACCAGCCGGCTGATCCCGCTCTACGCGATCGGGGTCTTCCTTGCCTTCACCCTGTCGCAAACGGGGATGGTGGTGCGCTGGTGGCGACGCAAGGAGCCGGGATGGCGGACCAGCATCGTGTTCAACGCGGTCGGCGCGTCACTCACCGCGCTCGTTTTCATCGTCTTCGCGGCGGTGAAGTTCCTCGAGGGCGCGTGGGTGGTCTGCATCATCATCCCGTCGTTCGTGGTGCTGTTCCTCGCCATCCATCGCCACTACCAGGAGGTGGACGACCACATCACCCCGGAGATCCCGCTCTCGCCCGACATGATCATCCCGATCTGCCTGGTGCCGGTGACCAACCTCGACATCGTGGCACTGCAGTCGCTGGCCCTGGCTCGCACGATCAGCGACAACGTGGTCGCGGTGCACATCTGCGACAACTACGACAACCACATCGCCCGTTTGCGTGCACGTTGGAATGCGTGGGGCAACCACGTCCCCCTGGAGATCGTCGAGTCCCCGTACCGCTCATTTGTCCGTCCCCTGCTACGCTACATCGACGCGATCGACAAGCAGCGCAACGATGACACGCTGATCATCGTGCTGCCGGAGCTGGTCGCGACCCGCTGGTGGCACCAGCTTCTCCACAACCAGACCGCGCTGCGGCTGAAGGCGCAGCTCCTCTTCCGTCCGGGCACCGTGGTCATCAACGTGCCCTACCACCTGCAGAAGGCACCGCACGTGCGGCGGGTGCGCCGCCGCGGGCAGGACCAGGACGGCACCGATGACTCCGAGGCCATCTAGTGAGCACCTCCCTCGACCTGACAACCACCGGCAGCGTTTCCGAGACCGTTCGCCGCTTCGGCGGCGGTGGCCCGCGACGCATCGCCGAGTCAGCGGGTCTGGTGGTCACCCATGGCAAGGGTTCGTACCTGGTCACCGACTCGGGCAGCCGAGTCCTCGACTTCGCCACCGCGATGGGCGTCGCCGCCATCGGCCACGGCAACCCCACCTGGTCCGCGGCCGTGGCCAGGCAGGCCGAGCGGCTGGCGGCCTGCGTGCTGCACACCCCTGAGCACGCCGAGTACCTTGAACGGCTCGCCTCGGTGCTGCCGCACGGGGTCGACCGCGTCGCCCTGTACTCGGGTGGCGCCGAGGCGGTCGAGGTGGCGGTTCGGCTTGCGCAGTCGGTCAGCGGCAAACGCGACCTGTTGTCGTTCAGCACCGGCTTCCACGGCAAGACCACCGGTGTGCGATTCAGTGGCGGCCGCTTCGAAGAGGAGCGTCAAGGGCTGGGGGTCGACTGGGTGCACCACGTGCCGTACCCGCGCTGCGAGCTGCACAACGCACTGACCTACCCCCAGTGCGAGGAGGACGGCGCCACCGCACTCCGGGACCTCGAAGCGCGTGCCGACGAGCTCGACGGGGTGGCCGCGGTCATCGTCGAGCCGGTGCTGGGCACCGCCGGCAACCGTCCGCCGCAACGCCACTTCCTGGCGGGGTTGCGGGCGCTGTGCGACCAACGCGGATGGTTGCTGATCGCCGACGAGTCGATCACCGGCTTCGGCCGTCTCGGCACCATGTTCGCGGTCGACTGGTACGACGTCCGGCCCGACATCCTGGTGCTGGGCAAGGCGATCGGCGGTGGTTACCCGCTCAGCGGTGTGGCCGCACCGTCCGACCTCTGGGACCGCAGCCTGTTCGCGGAGATGTCGGCCACCTCCAGCAGCTACGGTGCCAACCCGCTCGGCTGCGCGGCGGGGATCGCGGTGCTCGACATCATCACCGCCCCCGGGTTCCTGCAGAAGGTGCGCCGGGTCGCACGCCGGCTGGTCACCGGGATCACCGAGCTGGAGCTCGAGTCGCCCTACGTGCGCGCGTCGCGAGGCGTCGGCATGATGCTCGGCTTCGACCTCGTCGACCCCGCCACCGGGCACCTTGCCGGGCGCGAGCTGTGCCTGCGGTTGTTCCACCGCTGCCTCGAGAACGGCATCCTCATCGTCGGCGACGTGCCGGAGGTGCGGCTCAACCCCACACTGGTACTCACCGAGCCGGAGGCAGATGCCGCGGTCAGCGCTCTCCAACGCGCTCTCGCCCAGGAGTAGCCCGGCTCCTGTGAGCGGCGGCGCCCTGCGCGTGGCCATCGTCGGCGTCGGCGCCGCGGCGACACTGGCACACCTCCCCGCGCTCCGGGCTGTCGCGGCGCGGCGACCGGCTGAGCTGGTGGGCGTGTGCG
>JALYTM010000167.1 GCA_030854305.1 Candidatus Dormiibacterota bacterium | reverse complement strand
GTAGTACTCGCCGTAGTGCAGACCGCGGCGGTTGAGGTACTGCGGGCTGATCAGCAGGACCAGGGCGGTGGACAGGAGGATCACCGCGTTGAGGAACAGGCCGAAGCGGTCGTACGCGAATGACCCGAAGTACACGGTGTGCGGCTGACCCGCGTCGAACCAGCACCATACGGTCATGCCGAACGAGGCGGCGACAGCCAGCAGGCTGAAGCCCGCCAGCCACCCCCGCTGATGCGGTTTGACGACGAGGTCCAGCATCAGCAGCAGAACGAATCCGCCGCCGAGGATCAGCTCGGGCAGGATGCCGACGATGTCACTGCCGTTGGGTGTGACCAGTGCAGGCAACGCGGCGAGAGGTGTCACGGACCGTTTCCGGTGACCGTGCTTGCCTGGGCAGGCAGCGCAGTCGCCGCCGAGACGTACTGCTGGACGCTGGGCTTGGACACGTCGCCCACCGGCTTGGGGAAGACGCCCAGCAGGATCATCAAACCGACCAGTGGCACCATCACCAGCCCCTGCCCGAAACGGAGGTCGCGCACGTTCTCGGTGCGCGGCTGGGTGGGCTCGTGCATGGTGCCCTGGTGCAACCGGAGCATGTACCAGCAGGCCAGCACCACGCCGACGCCGGTGAGTACCGCGTAGGCGGGGTTGAGCTGGAAGGCGCCGAGCATGATGGCGAACTCACCCGCGAACGAGTTCAGGCCCGGCATCCCCAGCCCTGCCAGGGTCACCACCAGGAAGAACCCGTAGAACCACGGCATTCGTTTCTCCAGGCCTCCCAGCTCGCGGATGTCGCGCGTGCCGGTGCGCTCCTCGATGATCCCCACCGCCAGGAACAGCGCGGCGATGATGATGCCGTGGTTGACCACCTGCAGAACGGCGCCGTTGACGCCGTTGTTGGTGAGCGTGAAGATGCCGAGCGCGATGAAGCCGAGGTGGCTGATGCTCGCGTAGGCGACGATCCGCTTGATGTCGGTCTCGCTCAGCGCCATCAGCGCGCCGTAGATGATGCTGAGCACCGCCAGCCCCGCCAGCACCCACTTGAAGTCGTTGACCGCGTTGGGGAAAAGCGTGAGGCAGTAGCGGATGAACCCGTACGCCCCGAGCTTGCTGACGATGCCCGCGAAGAACATCAGCACCGGCACCGGTGCCGACTCGTAGAGATCGGGCAGCCAGGTGTGGAACGGAACGATCGGGACCTTGATCGCGAACGCCAGCGCGAACGCGATGAAGCCCAGTTGCTCGGGGCTGAGAGTGCGGATGTTGAGACCGGGGACGACCAGCGGCGTGGTACCCAGTGACTGGCCGCCGCCCACCAGCGCAGTGAGGTCGAAGCCCTTGCCGTTGGCGAGGTCAAGGCCGATGATCGCCACCAGCATCAGCAGGCTCCCCGCCACCGTGTAGACGATGAACTTGACCGTGGCTCGGCCGCGGTCCTCGTTGCCGTAGTTGGCCAGGATGAAGTAGAGGGGGATGAGCATCCCCTCCCAAAAAAGGTAGAACAGCAGCAGGTCGACACTCAGCACGGCGCCCGCGGTCATCGTCTCGGTGAGTAGCAGGAGCCCGCAGAACAGCTTGAGACGCTCGGTGTCACGGCGTGACACAACCACCGCCGCCAGCAGGAACACGGCCGCGTTGAGCGCCAGGAACCACGCCGAAACACCGTCGAGACCGAGGTGGTAGGTGGCACCGATGGCGGGGATCCACGAATGTATCTCGCTGTAGTGGAAACCCAGCGGCCCCGCCGACGGTGCGCTGTTGTTGATGTTGGCGACCAGCACGCCCACGATCGCCGCGGTCACCAGCGTGGCAAGGACGGTGATGCCCTTGACGGCGGACGTGGCGCTGCGCGGCGTCACCAAGACCAGGATCGACGCGCCGATCGGCACGGCCAGCACCACGGTGAGCCAAGGGATGTTCATCGCGCCACCAGGACGATGGTGGCGACAACGAAGATCCCCGCCGCCGCGATCATGTACGAGGCGTAGTCGCGGAGCAGTCCGGTCTGGTAGTCGCGAGCCCACGCGCCCAGCTCCGAGCACGCGTCGCCGATGCCGCGGACCCATCCGTCCATTACCTGCGGTTCGACAACGCGACGCAGGAAGCGCGCCAGCTGTCGCACGGGACGCACCAGCCAGGCGTCGTAGATCTCATCGAAGTAGAACTTGTTGTAGGAGAGCATGGGCAGCGCCCGCGGCATCCGCGCCACCAGGACCGAGGCGTCGGGACGCTTCTGCAGCCAGATGCGCGCTGCCAGCCCCGCGCCCAGCAGCGAGAACACGGTGCCGACGATGCCGGCGATGACCGCCGCCCCCACCGACAGGTCGACGGCGACGGGGCCGGAGGTCGCGGTCGTGAACACGGGTTGGAGGAAGGCGGCGAAGACCCCGTTGAGGAAGTTGTGGCCGGTGAGCAGGCCCCAGAACGCCAGCACCACGCCCAGCCCGGCGCTGAGGGCGGCGAGGACCTGGACGGGCACGAGCATGCTCGGAGGCGGCTCGTGCGCGGCGTACACGCGCGCCGTCTGCGGGTCGCCGCGGAACACGGTTGCCCAGAGCCGGAACGCGTACAGGCCGGTGAGCAGGTTGATCCCCAAACCGACGATGTACAGGATCCACGGCGCCGGACCGGGCCCGTTGGTGAGGCCGACGCCGAGCAGCCCCTCCTTGCTGAAGAACCCGATGA
Source organism: Candidatus Dormiibacterota bacterium (assembly GCA_030854305.1). Classification (GTDB taxonomy): domain Bacteria; phylum Chloroflexota; class Dormibacteria; order Aeolococcales; family Aeolococcaceae; genus Aeolococcus. The sequence goes on along the minus strand of JALYTM010000167.1, from coordinate 1,918 downwards.
ACAGCGGGATGCCGGCGAGCGCGAACGTGCCGCTGAGGAAGCACACCTCGGTTCGTCGCATCCGCGCGCCGAGCCCCCCCATCAGGCGGATGTCCTGCTCGTCGTCCAAGGCGTGGATGACGTTGCCCGCGGCCATGAACAGGAGGGCCTTGAAGACGGCATGCGCCGCGAGGTGGAACATCGCGGCGGAGTAGGCGCCGATGCCCACCGCGAAGATCATCAGGCCGATCTGCGACATCGTCGAGTACGCGATCACGCGCTTGATGTCGACCTGGCTGAGCGCGATGACACCGGCCATGACGGCGGTGCCCATGCCCACGCACGCCACCATCCCTTGCGCCAGAGGGGCACGGTCGAACAGCGGGTGGAACCGGGCGATCAGGTAGACCCCGGCGGTCACCATGGTGGCGGCGTGGATCAGGGCGGAGACCGGTGTGGGGCCCTCCATGGCGTCGGGGAGCCAGGTGTGCAGCGGGAACTGGGCGCTCTTGGCGAAGGCGCCGATGGCCAGCAGCACGCACACCCCGGTGACCAGCGCGCCCCCGCTGGTGAACGACGGCGCCAGCGCGAAGATGTGAGGCATGCCGAGCGTGCCGGTGTGGAGCACGATCAGGAACGCGGCGAGCACCAGGGCGACGTCACCGATCACCTGGGTCACGAACGCTTTCCTGGCCGCGATCACCGCACTGGGCCGCTCGTACCAGAAGCCGATCAGCAGGTAGCTGCTGAGCGCGACCAGACCCCAGCCGATGACGAGGATGGCCAGGTCCGCCGCTAGGACCAGCACCAGCATCGAGAAGATGAACAGGTTCATGTAGCTGAAGAACCGCGCGACGCCGCGATCGTGCTCCATGTACCCGACGCTGTACATGTGGATCAGGAAGCCGACACCGGTGATCACCATGATCATCACGGCGGCGAGTGGGTCGAGCGTGATGTCGACACCCACGCTCAGGTTCCCCCTGCCGAGGTCGAGCCACTGCCAGAGGTGCGCGGTGACGGAGCCGGCGCCGGGAGCCGCGCCGACCACCTCCGCGACGATCACGCAGGCGACCACGAACGCGGCCAGAATGCTGCCGGTGCCGGCGAGGTTGACGACCCGGCGCGACAAACGGGTGCCCAGTAGCCCGTTGACGGCCGCTCCCGCCAGCGGAAACAGGAGGATCAGCGCGCCCAGGACAGCGGCGGCGCCGCTGCTCACTGCGACATCTCGTCGAGGTCGTCGACGTCGAGCTCGCGGCCGCTGCGGAACACCTGGGTCACCAGTGCCAGACCCACCACCACCTCGGCGGCAGCGACCACGATCACCATGAAGGCGAACACCTGGCCCTCCTCACTCGACAGGAAACGCCCGTAGGTGACGAAGACGAGGTTTACCGCGTTGAGCATCAGCTCGATGCACATCAGGACCACGATCACGTTGCGGCGGATCAGGACACCGAGCGCGCCGAGGCTGAACAGGAAGGCGGCCAGCCCGATCAGGAACGGGAAATCGGTGGAGGCGCTCATCCCACCTCCACCTCGATGCGCTCCTCCTCGATGGTGTCGGCGTCACTGGGTCGCACCGTCCGGCGGAGGATGGCGGTGGCTCCGCCCCGGCGCCGGGTCATGTAGACGGCGCCGACCGCGGCCACCAGGAGCAGCAGCGAGGTGATCTCAAAGGGAAGCAGGAAGGTGGTGAACAGCTGCCCCCCGAGCACCTGCACGTTGCCCGCGGTGTTCACGAGGCCGAGGTTGGTCTGGTCGAAGGAGAAGGTGTGGTACGGGTCCGACGCGCTGCCGATCTGCTGCGCACGAAAGGTGTCGCCGGTGAGCGTGATCCCGTTGCGGGTCGCCCCCACAACCGCCAGCGTGACGCCGATCGCCACCACCACGCCGATGAGGAACCGTGTGTCGACGCGGAACCGCTCCTCGGCAC
>JALYTM010000166.1 GCA_030854305.1 Candidatus Dormiibacterota bacterium | reverse complement strand
ATCGTCACGGTGTCGCCGAAGAACACGGGCTTGACGAAGCGGATACGGTCGTACCCCAGCGAAACCATGGGCCGCTCGAAGTCCTCGAGGATTCGCGTCGACGCTGCAGACATATAACCGACAATGAGCGCGCCGTGGGCGACGCGGTGGCCAAGGCTGTTGTGCTTGCAGTACTCCTCGTCGACATGGTTGGGGTCGAGGTCGCCGGTGATGCCAGCAAAGAGATACACGTCGGACTCGCTAACCGTCTTGCTCACCACGGTCCGCTTGCCGATCGGTACGTCATGGATGGTCACCGGACGCTCATCTGCCGGCGGGGCGGCATCACTCACCAGAACGCGCTCCCGGCAGTGATGCCGCCGTCGACGTAGACCGTCTGGCCCGTGACGAAACGCGCGTCGTCCGAAGCCAGGAACGCAACCACGTCGGCGACATCCTCGGGGGTTCCGAGACGGCGCAAGGGTGTGTTCTCCACCGTCGCCGCCGCTCGCTCGGGGAATTCGTCGATGTAAGCCTGGGTCAGCGGCGTTTGGATGATGCCGGGCCCCACGGCGTTGACGGTGACGCCCCTGGGACCCCACTCGATAGCGAGCGAACGAACCAGGCCGGTCAAGCCCGCCTTCGTGGCCGTGTAGGCGGCGCGCAGATCCATGCCGTGGATCGCCACCGCCGAACTGGTCACCACCACACGGCTCGCATCCCGGCCGAACAGGAGGGGACCGAACACCTGGCAGGTCAGGAAGACGCCGTACACGTTGGTCTCGATCATCTCCCGCAGCGGGGCATCGCCCAAGTCGAGCGCTTTGCCACGCGTGTTGACCCCGGCGTTGGGGACGAGGATGTCAAGCTCGCCGATGTTGTCTCGCACGGTCTCCAGCGCAACGCGGTCACGGACATCGGCGAACCTCACAGACATGCGCGGATCTTCGGCGAACTCCGCCTCAAGGCTCGAGATCTGGTTGCGATCGTTGCTGATGGCGACGACGCTGGCGCCGCGCGCCCGCAGGGTGCGCGTGATCGCCAATCCGATGCCACGGGTGCCCCCGGTGACCAGGGCTCTGCGTCCCTCGAGGCTCATGAGGCCGGCGCCTTCTTTGGCTCAACGTTCTTGAAGGGCTCGAGGATGTGCTTGGCGAACAGCTCGAGCTGGTCGACGTCGGCGGTCATGGTATGAAGGAAGATGTGCTCGACCCCGGCATCCACGCGGGCCTGGATGCGCTGCTGCACCTCGTCAATGGTGCCGGTGAGGTAGACGGTCTCGATGTAGTCCCAGGGCCGCTCGTCGGACACCACCCCGAGGAGCATCCGCTTCTGCTCCTCGATGACGTCGTCGCGGTTGGTCTTCTCGGTCAGCCAGCAGAAGTTCTCATGGGCCACGGCAAACCCGGTCTGCGCGCGCGGGCGGCCGCGACGGATGAGCTCGTCGTCGATGACCTTCAGGTCCTCGGCGATCTGGCGCGGCTCGGCGGTGGGCCGTGCGATCCAGCCGTCCCAGCGGCAGATGCGGTCGAGCACTTTCGGGGCCATCCTCGCCTGGTCCGGCGAGGCCTCGTGAGCGAGCTGCTGACCACCAGCCGCCCACACGGGCGGAACGTGGCTCAACGGCTCCACGGTGATGTCCTGCAGGTTGTAGTGTTTGCCCTCGAAGGTGACGTGCGCGCCCTTGAGGAGCTGCATCGACGCCTCGAGCACCTCGTCCGTGCGCGCGCCACGCTGCTGGCGAGTGCCTCCGGTCGACTCGAACTCGGGCGGGTACCACCCCGTGCCGATGCCGTAGATGAATCGGCCCCCGCTGAGGTCCTGGAGGGTGGCGATCTCCTTGGCGAGGACAACCGGCTGCCGCGTGGGGAGCACCAGCACCGAAGTGCCCAGCATCACCCGCTCGGTGACGGCGGCGACGTGCGCCAGCGTGATCATCGGCTCAGTCCAGCTCACCCGGTAGAAACGGGTCGCGGTCAGCAGGTGGTCGGTGATGAAGAGGGAGTCGAAACCGAGTTCCTCCGCCTTGCGGGCAAACCGCCGGATCTGAGCGCCGTGCTGCTCGGTCTGTCCGGGCAGCAGGTAGGAGGGCACGAACACGCCAACCTTCATCGGGACACCTCCACGAGTTCCGGGGTCTGCTGCAACTCGCCGGCGAGAACCATGGCCTTCCTGATGCGCTCTCTCTCGGCGGCGGAGATCGGCAGGAGCGGCTCGCGCACAGTCTCGTCGTCGAGCAGCCCCTGCATCACCAGCGCCGCCTTGGTCCGGGCGCGGTAGTTGCGCACCGGCGCGGAGAAGACCTCGTTCACGAGTGGAGTGAGCCGCTCCATGATCGCCTTCGCCTGGTCGTGTCGGCCGGCGAGGTCGTGCTCGATGAGCTCCACCTGCTGGCGGGTCGCCACCGCGCCAAAGCCGATCAGTGCGCCCTCCGCACCGAGCAGGAATGACTCGTGGATGAAGTTGTCGTTGCCCGTCAGCACCACGCAGTCGGGCCGTGCCGACTTTACGGCATCACGCGTGCGCAGGAACAGTTGCGGATCGAACGACGCCTCCTTGATCGCGCCGACGTCGGTGACAAGGCACAGCCTCTCGAGTAACTCGGGCAAGAAGTTGACCCCGCCGAGAGCCGGTTGCAGCACGAAGAGGATCAGCGGCAGTCCAGTGGCGTCGCCGATCGCCGCGTGGTACCTAACCGCGACCTCAGGGTCGAGCGGCGCACCTTGGTATGCGGAGATGGGGAAGACCAGCAATCCGGCGGCGCCGATGCGCTTGAAGTCACGCGCCAAGTCCACGGCCTGAGAGGTGTATTCAGCGCCGAGACCGGCGATGACGGGAATCTGGTCGCCCACCTCATCGATGACGATCTCAAGGACGCGAAGCCGCTCATCGGCCCACAGGTGCGGTCCCTCTCCGGTGTCCACGTTGATGGCCAGCGCCTTCGGTCGCGCGGCGGCAACGTGGCGGACGTAGCGTCGCAGTCCGGGCTCGTCGATCTGCGCGTCAGCAGTCATAGGGAGGACCGTCGCCGGGATGAGGCCCCCGAGGTCTAGGTTCATCGAATCTCCTGCGTGTTTGAACCGGGAACGGACCGGGAGCACGTCGCCCCCGGTCCGCGTCGGGCCGGCACCTATTTCGTGGCGGTGTTGAGGTCGGCGGCAGTGAATGTCTGCTGGATCTGCTCATTGCCCTGCAGGTCGACCTGCACGGCATCGAAAGGTCCGAAGACGTTGTGGTACTGGTTGAAGTCCATCGGCCCGCTGGCCCCGTCGTAGTTGATCTTCTTGCCAGCCTTGAGATCACTCACCGCGGTGGCCCAATCCGAGACCGTGGTGCCCGGGGGGTTGGACACGTTGGGGATGGCATTGACCATCGCCTGGGGATCCGTGGTGTTGGCGTACTCGATGGCCAGTGCGAGCACCATCACAGCGTCATACGCGTAGTTGGCATTGGCGAGCGGCTGATGGCTGTATACCTTGGCGTACCACTTGTTGAACACGTCGCCGCCTCCACCCGGCTCCGAACCGCCAATGAGCGAGACGAGATGCGCGTTTGACACCGGGATCCCGATCGCGTTGTTGTAGTCACTACCCGTGGTCGAGTCAGTGCCGACGAAGGGGATGGCGAAGTTGTTCGCCTCATGGAAGTTGGAGAACAGAGTGCCCGCAGTAGCGGGATCCTGATGATCGAAGATGACGTCCGGGTGAGCATCGATGACCCGCTGCACCTCGGAGCGGTAGGACGACTGTCCCGTGGTGAGGTCGACGCTGATCACAATGTGGCCACCCAGGCTCTCGAAGATGTGCTGGAGGACCGGCTTCAGCGTCTGTGCCGACGCCTCGGTAGAGAACATGATTGCCGCGTTCTTGTAGCCCTTCTTGATTGCGTACAGCGCCATCGCGACGCCCTCCTGGGAGTCAGAGGCGCTGGCGCGCCAGATCCATGGATCCTTGAGCTGGTCGAAGTCCGTCGAACCTCCCTGGAACATGTCCGGGATCTTGAAGCGGTCGATGATCGGTTGGGTAGCGCCGATCTCTGGCGTCTGAGGACCGATGATGCCGACGACGTGGTCAATGTTGATCAGCTTCTGCAGCGCCGCGACAGCGTCGATCGGATCGCTGAGCTCGTCCCCGTTGGAGATCTGTACCTTCTGGCCGAGGATCCCCCCGCTGTCGTTGATCTCACGGATTGCGACCTGGCATCCCTCGTTGAAGGCCTGGCCGAAGGGCGCCTCGCTGCCGGTGAAGCCGGCGAGGTCGCCGAGGATGACCGGTCCGCTCAGGGTGCCAGAGCCCGGTGCCCCGCCGCTGCCGCTGGTGGTGGTGGTGGTGGTGCTGCTGCCGCACGCGGCAACGAAAACCGCGGTGGAACACAGGGCCGCCGTCACGATCGTCTTACGCCCGGATCGTCTGATGCTCACGCGCCAACCTCCTTGAGAGTCCACTTCATCGTCACTGTCGACTGCCCCTTTTTGGTGTCTGGTCCATTCACATGTCCGCGGCGACGGGCACTGTGCCGCTGTCGGCGGTCGCGGTGGCCTTGCCGATGTAGAGCTGGCCGATCTCCGGGTTGTCGAGGATCTGGCGACCCGGGCCGTCGAGGCGGTTCTCCCCCATCACGAGCACATACCCCCAGTC
>JALYTM010000165.1 GCA_030854305.1 Candidatus Dormiibacterota bacterium | reverse complement strand
CTGGGTGCGCCCGGCCGGGTGATGGGCGCGCGCGTCGCCGGGGGTCGTGCACTGCTCACCGACCTCGCGGCGGAGGAGGCGGCGCTGCACCTTCGCGCCTCCCCCGCCGCCTTCCTGCGCGTCGCCACCGGACGCAAGGACCCGGCCACCGCGATCGCGGAGGGCGAGCTGGTGGTCAGCGGCGACCCTCATCTCGCGGCGACCGTGCTGGCCGGCTTCAACGTCGTCCTCTGACTCCCCGTCGCCAGCGGCAGGGCCAGCTGCGCGGAGCCGTGCCGGCGACGCCGAGGTTGGCCGCCCCCGACCGGTGCTCGCGTCGGACGCGACGCGACGCGCGTGGTGGAGGGCACCACGAACGCGCCGCCGCTGAGCAGCGCCTCGGCTCGAGCGCGGTAGTGCGTGGGTCCCGGTCGGCTGAGCCGGTCAGTGCTGAGCGCCATGACCGGCATGGTCGGAGCGCCACGCGACAACAGCCTGTCGCCGGACACGAAAGAACCCGGCCGGGAGTCCCGGCCGGGTTGGTGGCGACGGTTGGCGGTCAGGCCTGGGGCTGGAGGATCGCCTCGATCTCGACAGCCAGGTCGACCCGGTCGCTCAGGACGACCACCGAGTTGGCCACGGCCGAGGCGCCGATGCCGAAACCGGTGCGATCAATGATGGTCCGGCCGCTGAATCCGGCGCGGGTTCCACCCTGCCCATCGGGGCCGACGCCGTTGACCTCGAGGGCAAGTTCGACAGGCTTGGCCACGCCCTTGACGGTCAGCTCGCCGTCGAGCAGCAGGTCGCCGTCGTTCACGCGCACGCCGGTCGAACGGAAGCTGGCGCTCGGGTACTGCTCGGTGTCGAAGAAGTCGGCAGAGCGCAGGTGCGCGTCACGACCGTCGTTGTTGGTGCTGATGGAGGTCACGTCGACGCTGGCGTTGATCGACGTGTCCAGGGGGTCGTCGGCGGTGACGATCTCGCCCGAGAAGGTGCCGAAACGGCCGCGCACCTTGCTCACCATCATGTGGCGGATGACGAACGAGACGTCGGAGTGCACGGGGTCGATGGCCCAGCGACCGGCGACGTAGTTGGGGATGGTGGGGGTGGTCGGGGCGGTGGCAACGCTCATGGTGTTCTCCGGGTGGTTCGTTTGAGGACTCAACCTTTGATGTTGATAATACTACCCCGTTAGTTGAACAGTCAACCTTTCGCGGTATACTCGCCTCATGAATGTCACCGAACCGCGCTGGCTGACGGCTGAGGAGCAGCAGACCTGGCGAGCCTTCGGCAAAGCGGCACGGCTGCTCTTCGCGCAGCTCGACCGCGACCTCTCGCGCGACGCCTCGATGGCCCCCGGCCTCTACGAACTGCTGGTGCTGCTGTCCGAGGCCCCCGGCCGCGCGCTGCGGATGAGTGAGCTGGCCGACGCCACCCTCAGCTCGCCGAGTCGCATCAGCCACGCTGTCGAGCGCCTTGTGGAGCTGGGCTGGGCCGAGCGCCGCACCTGTCCCAGCGACCGGCGCGGATGGCTCGCTGTGCTCACCGACGCGGGACTCAACGCCATCCGGGCGGCGGCGCCGTACCACGTCGAGCACCTCCGCACCCACCTCTTCGACGCGCTGTCAGAGCACGACATGGCGGAGCTACGACGCATCGCCGAGCTGATCCTCACGCGACTGCCGGCGACGTCCGCGGGTGGCGGCTGCTAGGCCGACCCGCGCCGTGGGCCAGCACTACGAAAGCGGCGAGAAGTTTCTCCGCGTCATCCAGCTGTTCCAGCGACTCTCCGACACCCAGACGGGCCTCACCACGCGCCAGCTCGCCGACGACCTCGAGGTGAGCACGCGCTCAGTGCAGCGGTACATCAGCACCCTCCGCGACAGCGCCGGCATCGATATCGATGAGGACGACGGCCGCTTCCGCATCGGTTCGCGCAGCCGTTTGCCGGCAATGCAGCTCGACCGCTACCAGGCGACCGAGCTGCTGCTGGCGGTGCGGGCCCTGCAGCAGATGCGGGCCGACCAGGACCCCACGCTCATCGGCGCGCTGGCCCAGCTGGCGCGCGCCCTCAGCGTCCCGGTGGTCACCCGGTACCTGCAGGGCCTGATCGCGGCGGCCGAGCGGAGGCCGGCCGATGTGGCGCGCGCCCGGGTGGAACGCATCCTGGTCGACGGGTTCGTGCAGCGCCGCGCCGTCGACGTGACCTACTGCGACGCCGAGGGCCGCGAGTCGCGACGGACACTGCAGCCGTACTTCCTCGAGCCGCGCGCGGAGAGCCGCACGCTGTACGTGTTCGCCCACGACGGGCTGTCGGGCGAGGTGCGCCCGTTCCGCATCGACCGGGTCCTCGACGCGCGGCTGCTGGCAGAAACCTTCACCGTGCCCGACGACTTCGACATCGACGCGGTGGTCAGTGGCTCCTGGGGGATCTGGCAGGCCGACGGCCAGGACACGGTGCTGCTCCGGTTCGACGCCGCGCTCCGCCCACGGGTGCGAGAAGCGCTCCGCAACCGCACAGCCACCGTGACCGATTGCGCCGACGGCAGCGTCGACGTCCGGCTGACTGTGAGCAGTGAGGTGGAGATGCGCTCGTGGGTGCTCGGCTGGGGCGGCGCGGTGGAGGTGATCGCACCGGCCTCGCTGCGCGACTACGTCGCCACCCAGCTGCGCGCCGGTGCGGCGCGATACCGGGGTGACGGAGGGCCACAATAGTGATGGCACGGGATGCCGCGCACAGGAGGGACAGCGTATGACAGTCGTCGCCGAAACGCTGAGCGACCGGATCCAGGCTGTGCTCGCCGAGCTGCGCACCGAGCTGCGCCACGTCTCGCTCGACATTCACTCCCACCCGGAGACGTCGTTCGAGGAGACGCGCGCCTGCGCCACCCTGGCCGGGCTGCTCCGCTCCCACGGCTTCGAGGTGCAACGCAACGTCTCCGGCATGGAGACGGCGTTCGTCGCCGACGCGGTCAGCGGCAGCGGTGGACCCCGGGTGGCTTTCGTGTGCGAGTACGACGCGCTGCGCGGGCTCGGCCACGCGTGCGGTCACAACCTGATCGGCACCGCGTCGGCGGGGGCGGCGATCGCCATGCTGCGCGCCCTGCGTGACGGTGGCGTCGCCGGCTCGGTGCGTGTGGTCGGCAGCCCGGCCGAAGAGGATGGCGGCGGAAAGATCCCACTGGCCGCCGACGGCGTCTTCGACGACTGCGACGCGGCGCTGATCCTTCATCCCGCGGACCGCACCATGGCGGTGATGTGGGCCCTGGCATGCACGCACTGGGAGTGGACGTTCCACGGCCGCGCATCGCACGCGGCCGGCGACCCCGACCAGGGACGCAACGCACTCGACGCCTTCGTCCACGCGTACAACGGGATCTCGCTGTGGCGGCAGCAGCTCAAAGACGGCGCCCGCGTGCACGGCTTCGTCGCCGAGGGTGGAACGGCACCGAACATCATCCCCGAGCGAACCAGTGGCGAGTTTCTCACCAGGGCGCGCGACGCGGCATACCTCGACGAGATGAACACACGGTTCCGCGCCATCTTCGACGCGGCCGCACTGGCCACGGGCTGCACCGTCGAGCTGGTCCAGCACGCGACATACAAGGACCTCCGGTCCAACCCGGTGCTGGCGGAACGCTGTCACGCCAACCTCGAAGCAGTGGGGTTGCACCCGGTCGAGTCCCAGCCGTGGACGCGGGTGGGGTCGACGGATGTCGGTGACCTCTCGTACGCGTGCCCGACCATCCACCCGGAGGTGGCGATCGCCGATGAGGGGGTGTCGTGCCACACCCACGAGTTCCGTGAGGCGGCGGCCACCGACCACGGACACGACGTCATGATCCGTGGCGCGGCCGCGCTCGCCATGACCGGTGCCGACGTGGTCACCGACCTCGCCGTCCGCGAGGCGGTGCGGGGCTCGTTCGCGGCCGAGCCGTGGCGGCGGCCGGAGTGGCACGGATCGGGCGGCTGACCACACTGCAGAGGCTCATGTCCCGCCTGGATGGTCTACCGTTGAGGCATGACTGACACACACGACAAGGTGGTCAAGACCGACCAGGAATGGCGCGAGCAGCTGACCCCGGAGCAGTACGCGATCCTGCGCCGCGGGGCGACGGAGCGGGCGAACACGGGTCAGTACGTCCACGTCAAGAGCGACGGTCACTACCTCTGTGCGGGGTGCGGTGCCGAGCTGTTCGAGTCCGGCAGCAAGTTCGACTCCGGCAGCGGCTGGCCGAGCTTCTGGGCGCCGGCAGACCCCGACACCATCGAGACTCACCGTGACTTCAAGATGATCGTTCCCCGCACCGAGGTGCGGTGCGCACGATGCGGCGGACACCTCGGCCACGTCTTCGGTGACGGGCCGGCGCCCACTGGTGAGCGCTACTGCATCAACTCGGCAGCGCTGAAGTTCGTCAAGGCGACGCCCGCCGCGGTCGTTGGTGACGGCGGCGGCGAGGCGACGGCCGACGCCTGACGGTACGCACCGGTTCGCGGACGTACAACGCGGCTACCGCCGTCGACCACGGCGGCCGAGTAGGAACGCCGCCAACACCCCCAAGGGAAGCAGCACTCCGACGAGGAAGCGCGGCCGGCTGACCTGAGCCACCACCAGGCTGCGGACCAGCGCCACGGCGTCGAGC
>JALYTM010000164.1 GCA_030854305.1 Candidatus Dormiibacterota bacterium | reverse complement strand
TGCGGGCGGAAGCGGCCTGCGCCCGAGCGTTGCGCCGACAGGTCACTCCGGCGGGGGAGAGGCCAGCCAGAGCACCCACGCAGACTGGACGGTGACCCTGGCTCGTGACGGCCTGATCGGCGGCGGCCTCGCGGCCGGTCTCGCCGTTCTGCTGCTCGCCGCCCAACGCTACGAGCGCTGGCGACGGCGCCCCTCCGACCAGGCCAGGTCCCGAGTCGCGCTCCTGGCCCGACGGCCCAACATGCTGCGGATCCGCGGCGCCCTGGCTGCGGCTGTGGGCAGCGACCACGCCGACCCTGACGGGGACGCACCAGCGCTTGGCGGCGCCGATCTGCAGGGCGTGCTGATGGCCGTGAAGTCCGTCCCGGGGCGAATCCTGGTCGGCCAGCGCCGAGTCGGTGGCGCAGAGGTTGTCGCCGACATCGACCAACTCCATGGTCTGGTAATCAGCGGCTCCGGTGGCGACGCGGTGGGCCGGGCCCTGCTGCTCTCCTTCCTCGTCCACCACCCCTGGGAGATGGCTCAGGCGGTCATCGGCGGCCCCACCAGCAACCGGCTGTTGCCCGGCGCGGAGTGCGTTCCCGGCCTCCAGCTCCATCCCGAGATCGACGCGTTCCTGACCCAGCTCGAGGGCGAGGTCGGCTATCAGCGCAGCATCCTCGACCGCGAACACCTCGATGACTGGAGAGAGCTGGGCAGCGACGATCCGTTGCCCGCGCTCATGGCTCTGGTGCGCGCAGAGGACCTCAGTCCCGCCCATCTCGACCGCCTCGGTGCGGTGGTGTCCGACGCCAAGGGCTGCGCCATCGCGGTGATCGTGCTGGGCTCGTTTGCCGACCTTGGCTGGGGTCGCCACCTTGCGGTCGACGCTGGTGGTCTTGTCGACCCCGCGAGCGCTGACCTGGTCAGCGGGGCCAGCGTCCTCTACCACCTCGATGAGCAAGAGGCCGAGGAGCTGCTCGCGGTGGTCGGCGCCGGCCGCGGGCCCGACATCGTCCCCGAGATCACCGAGGATGAAGAGGAGGCTACGGCAGGGCCGGCCGCCGAGCCCAAGGAAGTTCTCCAACCGCATGACGCGACATCAGCGCCGGCGATCTCGCCTCTGTTGGAAGTGCGACCCGTCGACGTCCGCATCTTTGGCCGGGTCCGCGTGCTCGTCAATGGGCGCGAGGTGGAGACGGGGCTTCCCGCCAGCGGCCGTCAGGTGCTCGCCCTGCTCGTCGTCAGGGGGGAGCTCACCGAGGCTCAGGGCGTCGACGCCTTCAGCGCGGGCAACTCCAGCGACTACTACGCCAACCAGTGGGCCGCGGGCACACGCAAGACCCGGGCGGCCCTCCGCGACCTGCTCGGGGACCGCACCGTCAACTGCCTCACGTGCGTGGGCGGACTCTTTCGCCTCAACGACGAGATGGTCTCCTCCGACTACGGCAGGCTCCTCGCCGGACGCAGAGCCGCACGAGAGACCGCCGATGCAGAGGCGCGCAGGGCACTTCTGGCCACCGCGACCCGAGACCTTCGCGGCGAGCCCTTCGCCAACGCCGCCTACAACTGGCTCATCGAGGACGAGGCGGCTGTTCGCAGCAGGGCAATGACGGCCCTCGAGGAATTGGCCCGTTTGCACGCCGACGCCGGCGACCTCGACGCCGCCGTGATGGCGCTCGACCAAGCGCTGAGCCTCGACCCCGATCCCGTCGAGGCTGTCTTCCAGCAGATGATGCTGTTCCAGCATCGCTTGGGGCACGGTGAGGCCGTGCGCGACCTCTATGGACGCCTCCGACACCAACTCGTGCTCCGCTGTGACCGCGAGCCCAGCGCCGAGACCGAGTTCCTCATGGAGTCGCTCGGTTCTGCCGCTCGCCTGGTTGCAGGATGACTTGTCCGGGCGATGCTTGATGGCGGAGCCTGTGCAGTGACTTATCCTGCCGCGAACTGGCGGGCCCAACGTGGGCCGAGCGGCATATGGGGTGCGGAGCGGTAGATCAGTAGCCTTCCAAATCTGGTGTTCGAGCGGGAGCAGCTCCGTTGGTCGAGCGCGACCTTTCCAAGTTCGATGTCGCGAGTTCGCATCTCGTCCCTCGTCAGGTCGCGCCCCTGCGCGTCGCCACTCTGCGCCGAGTCCTCGGGGCCATCACCAAGGACACAGTCGCCGCGGTGCGCGACCGGGCCATTCTCCTGCTGGGCTTCGCGTCGGGCCTGCGTCGCTCCGAGTCTCGCCTCGCTCTGTATTGAAATGGCCGATGCCCTAGCCATACAGGCGAAGTGCCTACTCATATCAGGTCGATCAATCTCCGGGGGTCAGGTCAGCGGCCACCTCGGGCGCCGTGGCCAGGAATGCCTGTTGAGCTGACGTGGCCTCCACGCAGTTGTCCCTCGTGGAGTCGAAGAAGAAGACCCGGTCGAATCCATGAAGGTCGTACGACTCGTTGGCAACCGCGGCAGAGACCTCGCCAAAGCCTTCCATGCTGATGTTGACCAACAGCCAAGCCTCCTCAAAGTCAGCAGCGTATGAAGGCCGTCGCGCGCCCTTCCGTGCGATGAGGCTTTGGAACTTCTGCGGATCCGAGCCAATGAAGGCAGCGAAGCCCCCAGCCCACAGGGGCTGAGTGACCGCGTCGCCCCAGACGACGGACACGCGGCTCAGCGCACCAGTCGGGTCCCTTTCCAGAAGCCAGTCCTCATCCGTTTCGATGTCGTCGTGGCCCTCCGGGCGAACCCGTCCTCGGAGGAGGTCCTCAACGACCCGACAGAGCAGCTCCGCCGCTTCCTTCCGGTTGACCCCCATGACTCCGGTGGAAGACCAGAACGGGTGAACGATCAGCGGGATGGAGTGAGCCTCGTCCCACAGCGCATGCGCGCGCTCTGCAATCTCGTTTTGCTCCGACTGCGCTGCCATGATTACCGAGCCCTCGCCCTTGGCGGGATCATCGTCGGCAAAGTAGTCCGTCACCTCGACGGCGATGAGTTTGCCGGACGACGTGGTGGCCACCACATCGGGCGGATTGGGGCCGGGCCGTACTGACGTCGGGACCAAGTTTCCCGTCCAGGCCGCGAAACGAACCACGGCGCGAACCTCGCGGTCAGCTTTCGGGACCTTACCCATGCGCCTGATTGTCTCCCGCCCGGTGTCCTGCCCTAGTCGGCGAGACGACGCGCCCACTACGACGGCGGCAGCCGCTTGTGGATCGTCCGACTCCACTGCTGCAGCAGCTCCGCTGCTTTCATCAGTCCGTCGTCGAAGATTTCTCGCCAGTCACCACGACCCTTGCGGCGATGCCGGGTGGTGCGTTCCTTGTCGATCTGAGCGGCCGCCCAACGGAGGATCTCCGCCTGGGCCCGCTGCTCCGTGGTGAGCGCCGGGCGACTGCGCAGGACCTTGAAGCAGCTGCGGCAGCGCACCACCTCACGCCCACTGGTAACAGGCGGGGCCAAGGTTCGCGCCTGGCAGGCCGGGCACGGCAGGTGCTCGGGCTCGACTTCGAGAGCGGTGGGGGTGGCCACCCAAACAAATGTACGCCTTTTGAAGCCCAGATCGGAAGACCCGCCGCCGGCTCTAGCCTCCCAGTCCTTTCATCGCCTCCCACGAGCCCTTGGCGGTCTTGACGTCCCGCTCCGAGAGCAGGACATAGCGCCATACCGCCCCGACTGCCTCGTCCGAGCTGACGTGGTTGGCCCAGCGACGCGCCGCCTCCCGCTTGCCCTGCACGGCCGGCGTCTCCATCTCTTTGTCCATCTTGACCTCGACCAGCCAGTGGACATCGTGGGAGTCGACCACCACGAAGTCGGGGTTGTACTCGCGCGCTCCCGACCACAGGATGGGCACGTCTTTGATGAGCAGCCGCACCCAGTAGCGCACGGACGGCTCGTCATCCAGGACGTTGGCCATGTCTCGCTCCGTGGAGGAGTCGAACCAGTCCTGAGCGTACAGCGACCGCTGGAATCCCTCGTATCCAACTCCCTTGCGAAAGGGCCCGTAGCGGTTGTCACTTGTCTCAGGTCTGCCAAGCCGAACTGCCGAGAACGTCTGCATCTCCACCACCTCGCCGTATGACGGTTTGGCGGCGAAGCTCCGCTGCTCCTCAGTGACCACCTCGACGACTGCCGCGGCGGCACGGTCCAAGTACCCGCTCAATATCCTGTCGGCCGACGGCCCCAGGCCGGCGAGAAAAGCGTCCACAATCTCACCGGACGGGCGTCGTTGATTCGCGCGGGCGGGAGCGACCGACGACTCCAGGAGCTGGCTCACCAGGCGCGCACGCAGATCCGCAAGAGGAAACAGCGACGCCGGAGACTCGACGCGATCCGTGGCTCGCACCGGCACGACCTCAGTGCTGCGCAGGCCGTCCGGACCTTCGATGACCCGAGCCGACAGCGTGAAGCGCTGCAGCGTACCTGCAGGATCCGCGGCGTACTTCTCGCCCAGCCGTCGAAAGACGCTGAGATCCACGATGTCCGCCAGCGAAAAGTCGTTCTTGACTTGCGTCATGGTCAGCTTTGGGATTCGGAGCCGTGGCAAGTCCGGCCGTGGCGCCAGCTCCACGACCTTGGCCAGCTGCGCTTCTGCTCGCGCGGTGTGATCCTCCATGCTCGCGATCAACGGCGCTCCGCCACCTGACGCCTCGCCCCACTGCGCCTCTACGGCCTCCGCACCGTCGCCCGCATCACC
>JALYTM010000163.1 GCA_030854305.1 Candidatus Dormiibacterota bacterium | reverse complement strand
GCCGCGAAGAGCAGGCAGCCGCCCGCCTGCGGGGTCCAGCCGGTCTTGATGCCGATCCAGTCGGGCTGCGTCGAGAGAAGCACGTCGAGGTTGTGGACGACAGTCCCGTCCGGGAGCGTGGCCGACTGCGTCGACACGATGTCGAGGAGGCTCGCGTCGGCGAGCGCGCGCTCGCCCAGGATCACCAGGTCAGCCGCCGTCGACGTGGTCGCCGCGCTGAGGCCGTCAGGGTCGGCGAAATGGGTGTCGGTCATCCCCAGTGCGGCGGCCCGCTGGTTGAGACGTTGCACGAACGCGTCGACGCTGCCGTCCACCCACCGCGCCAGGGTGAGCGCGAGGTTGTTGGCGGACGGCAGCATCAGCCCCAGCAACAGCTGCCGCTCGGTGAGCTGCTCGCCGGTGTGGACGGGCGCCGTCGAGCCACCGGATGCCGCGATGCTGCGGAAGTCGGCCTCGTCAGTGGCGGTCATGGTCAGCACCGGCCCGTCGCCGCCGCTCAGCGGATGCCCCTCGAGAACCACCAGCGCGGTCATCGTCTTGGTGACCGAGGCGATGGGCCGGACCGTCGTCGCGGCGGTGCCGGCCAGCGGATGTGTGCCCTCGGCGTCGGTGACCGCGACTGCCAGGCTGCCCTCGACGGGCGGCGCGACAGCGGCCGGAGCGCCACCCAGCGGTGTCCAGGTGCTCGCGACAGACGTCGCCACCACCGGGCGCGGCACGGGTGCCAGCAGCCTCGCGACGCTGAACGACGACCCGCCGACCAGCACCACCAGCAGGGACGTCAATGCGGCGCCCACGACGTGTCTCACAGTCGCAATCGTGCCGCAACGCCGGTGGTGTCAGCGGTCACGACGTGACAGGGTGTCGCACCGCCGCAGGGCGCCCGTGCCGCGGTGCAGCGGGCCCCCGACGGTCGCTGACTACTTCTTGGCGGCGCGCTTCGCCGTTGCGCGTCCACCCTTCAGGGCGGCGCTCAGCGTGGTGCTCGGTGCGAAGCGAACGACGCGCCGCGCGGGCACCTTGACTGCCTCGCCGGTGCGGGGATTGCGTCCCATGCGAGCCGCGCGCTGCGCGGTCCGGAACGATCCGAAGCCGTGGATGCGAACCTCGTCGCCGCCCTCGAGAGCGCCGGCGATGGTGTCGAAGAACCAGCGCACCTCGTCGCGTGCTGCGCTCATTGTGATCTCGGCGCGCTCAGCCAGCTGTTCGGCAATGACATCGCGAGTGACAACTTTAGCCATCATCATTCTCCAGGAGAGAGGTCGGAAACGGGGCGAATTGTAAGCAACCGCAATGGCTTTTGCCAACCTGCACTGCGCGCCGACGGCGCTGCGCACTGTGTTAAGGTGACGTCGCGACCGTCACGCGGCGCGAATCATCGGAGAAGAATGTCGCGCAGCGCGGTGCCGCGCATCAGCGTTTGAATCGTTTCTCCGCGCAGGGAGATCGCGCACATGAACCCGGCGACGCGTGGGCAGATCCACGAATGGGACGACCGAGTCGCCGCCAACCCCGACGGCGGACAGATCCTGCAGACACGCGCGTGGGGTGAGTTCAAGCGGCGCTGGGGATGGAAGCCGCAGTACTGGACCGCGCAGTGCGGGCAGAGTGAGGTCGCGGTGCTGGTGCTGCGCCGTCTGATCCCCGGCTTCGGACACCTGCTGTACATCCCCAAGGGACCCGGCGTGACCGATCCCCAGCACGTCGTGGACATCGCCACCGATCCAGCGCTGCACCGAGAAGCCTTCCTGCTCAAGGTGGAACCCGAGATCGAGGAGGCTGCGCTGGATGGTGCGCTCTGGCAGGCCGCCGGGCTGCGCAAGTCGGCGGCGGATGTGCAGATGAACCGGGCGACGATCATCGTCGACCTCGGCCTCGACGAGGATGCGCTGCTGGCGTCCTTCAAACCCAAGACCCGCTACAACGTCCGCCTGGCGGCGCGGCGCGGCGTGCGCGTGGACGCCGTGCGGGCCAGCGACGCGAACCTCGCCGTCATGTACGGCCTGATGGCGGAGACTCAGTCCCGGGCCGGCTTCTTCCTGCGCCGGCGCGAGTATTTCACGCAGTACTGGCAGCTCCAGGAGGCCAGCGGTCAGGCGCAGCTCTTCTTTGCCAGCTGGGAGAACCAGGTCCTCGCCGGACTGTTCGCCACCTACCTCGGCACCCGTGCCTGGTACAAGGACGGCGGTTCGATCAAGGAACACAGTGAGCTGATGGCGCCGCACCTGCTGCAGTGGGAAGTGATGCGCTGGCTCAAAGCGCGCGGGGTGAGCAGCTACGACCTGGTCGCGACCCCCCGTGCCTCCGAGCTCACCCCCGAGCACCCCATGTTCGGCCTCTACCGCTTCAAGTCCGGCTTCAACGAGCACATCACCGAGTTCGTGGGCACATGGGACCTCCCCATCCGCCCCGCCCTCTACCCTGCCTGGCAGCACGTCGGCGAACGAGCCGCCGGCACCTGGACCCGCCGCATCTCCCACGACCTCTTGTACTGACCAAGCACCGGTCGGTCGCAGCGCGCTCCCCTGAAGCACGTTACCGCTCTGAGGCCGTGACACCCACCGCAGCGGGGAGGAGGGCCTCACGCGTCGGAAGCATCCGCAGCAGCAAGGAGACCCACTCCGCCGGGCGGAGTTGGCTCCGGAGCGCCCGCGAGGACAGCGCCCAGAGCGTGAGGCCCTCCTCCCCGGGCATTTCGGAGCGCCGGTCCCGTCGACACCCGTGCACGGCGCCCGATGGCGATGCCACGGCCGCCCCGCGCCTTACCTCCAGATTCGCTTCATGATCACCCGCGCCAGCTTCTCCGGGTCGTGGTGCGAGGAGACGGCGGGCGAGACCACGTCGGCAAGGATGTAGTGCACCGGTTTGCCCGATGCCTGCTCACGGTCGAAGAGGATCCTGGTGGTGCCCGCCGCCTGTGCCGACGCAGGCAGCGCGGGTGACATGTTGCTGTTGACGATCACGTAGTCGAAGAGGTTGCCGCCCACATGGGCCTCGATGGCGTCGAGGTGCTCGCTGACGGTGTACCCGGCTGTCTCGCCCGGTTGGGTGGCGACGTTGCACACGTAGATCTTCACCGCCGGCGAAGCGTGGAGCACCTCGACCATGCCGTCCACGAGCAGGTTGGGCAGGATCGACGTGTACAGCGACCCCGGCCCCACGATGACCAGCTCGGCGTCGAGGATGGCAACCTCCGCCTCGGGGTTGATCGGAGGCGCCTCGGGGCGGAGGAAAACCCTGTCGATCCGGTCGATGCCGAGGGGCACGCTCGACTCGCCGACGCGCACCTCGGTCCCGGCGGTGGCACAGAGCACCACGTCGGTGAGCGTGCTGGGCACGATGGTGCCGCGCACCGCCAGGACCCGTCCGGACTCGCGGAGCGCGTGCTCGAAGTCGCCGGTGATCTCCGCCATGGCGGTGATGAAGAGGTTGCCGAAGGAGTGTCCCCCCAGCTCACCGTCGCCGGAGAACCGGTGCTGGAACAGCTGGGTCATCAGCGGCTCGGTCTCGGCGAGGGCGGTGAGGCACTGCCGGAAGTCGCCGGGGGGCAGAATCCGGTATTCCTCCCGGATGCGGCCGCTGGAGCCCCCGTCGTCGGCCACGGTGACGATGGCGACGATGTTCCCGGTGTACTTCTTGATGCCGCGCAGCAGCGTGCTCAGCCCGGTGCCGCCGCCCATGGTGACCACCCGCGGGCCCCGCGACAGCTGGCGGTGCGCGTACAGCTGCTCGATGAGGTTGCGGCGCTCGCTGGGGTTGCCGGCGCGCAGGAAGGGCCCGAGGAGGGACTGGCCGAGCTTGTAGAAGCTGAGCAGGAGCATGCCGATGCCCGCGGCGGCGAAGAGGATGGCGCGAACGGCACGGGGCAGGAACTGCAGGGTCAGTGTCTGCACCCACACCGGGAAGGCGACCCCGCTGCTGTAGATGTCGCGCAGTACGTACCCGGCGGCGAGGCTGATCATCACGATGCTGATGAAGAGGAGCAGCAGCCAGCGTTTGATGTACAGCCCGGGGACGAACCAGCGCATCAGCGAGGCGCTCGGGCGGAATGCCTTCATTGTCGGGCCGGATTGTCCCACTCGCGGCCGCGTGGCCGGCCAGCGATGAGGACGCGGCCCTACTTCGGCGCCAGCTTCTCCGCGGAGTCTGCCTTGTCGCTGAGGAGGGTGTCGTCGCCTTCGGTCTCGGTCTCCTCACGCCGCCGCCGCAGCTTGGCGAGGCTGTGCTCGGCCTCGATGTAGCGAATCGTCCCGGAGTAGCTGCGCATCACCAGGCTCTGGGTGGCCGCACGGTCGTCGCCGAGGAAGCGGACGCCCTCGAGCAGCTCCCCGCTGGTGATCCCGGTGGCGGCGAAGAAGACGTTGTCGCCGGACACCAGGTCATCGAGCTCGAGCACCTTGCCGGCCGTCTTGCCCTCGGCGTCGAGCAGCGCCTGGTCGCCCTCGCGCAGCCACAGCCGGCACTGCATGGAGCCGCCGATGCACTTGATGGCGCAGGCGGCGAGCACCGCCTCCGGCGCCCCCCCGATGCCCATCAGCGCGTCGATGCCGGTGCGGTGCACCATCGCGGCCATCACGCCGGCGGCCACGTCACCGTCCATGATCAGCTTCACGCGGGCGCCGGCGGAGCGGATCTCCTCGAGCAGGTCCTCGTGACGGTCGCGGTCGAGCACCACGATGGTGAGG
>JALYTM010000162.1 GCA_030854305.1 Candidatus Dormiibacterota bacterium | reverse complement strand
GGCGGCGGGGCCGGTCGTGGAGCGGTGCGGATCGACGGCACCGCCCGTCCCTGCGCAAGTGCGTCCCGGCACGCCTGCCCGAACGCGAGCCATTCAGCGTGGGTGTACTCCGGGGTGACGCCCTGCGCGGCGGCAACGTGCCGCGCGAGGGCGAGGAGATCCTCACTCCGGCGCATTCGATCACCCTCGGGCACACCCTCATGGTACGCGTCGAAATCGCCGAGCGACGCGCCCGATCAGCCGGCCGGGACGCCTTCTCCGCTACGCCGCGCAAGCACGAGGGGGTAGCGGAGATGCACCATCCCGTAGTTCAGTTTTGACCGCGCACGTGGAATCGAAAGGAGTCAGATGACTGCGGACGACCAGGTGATCGGTCAGGGCGACACCCTGACGCCGGCCGAATGGTCGGAGATCCTCGACCGCAACGCAGGCGGCTCGACCCTGGTCGGCATCTACCAGATCCTGCACCGGCGCTTTGCCGACGACCCCAGCGCGCAGACGTTGCTGGCAAGCGGCGACCTGAGGGACATGTACCAGGGCTCGCACGACGGCCACGACGGGGGGCCGGCGCCGGAGTTCTAGCCTTCGCCGTCCGGCGCGACGGGAGCGGTGAGGGAGTATTGCTGAGGTTCTTACCCGCCCCGGGGTAGAACTTCCCGGTGAGACCCGTGATCGTGCGACCCGACGGATTGACACCGGGTGGCCGGGCGTGTGGTGAGGCTCCGGCCATGGCAACGCGCCACGAAGGCGACGCGGCGTATGCCTCCGTTGACGAGGCACTGCTCTGGACCAACGTCTACACGGCACTGGTGCGCAACCAGACGGCGGTCGTCGACCGGGTCGAAGCCCTCGTTCACAACGAGGCCGTGGCTGGTCTTCGCGAGGACGACGTGGGGGTGCTTGTCGCCCAGCTCGCGCGCCTGCGATCGAGGCTGCGGCTATGGGAGTCGCGCTTGGATGACCATCCCAGCCTGGCGCCGAGTGCGTGACCGGTGGTGCCGGCCGCATCGCGGAGTGCCCACCCGACGGCGTCAGCGCAAGGGGAACAGCAGCGGGATCGTGAGTGACGCGATCGCGACCGTCAGCAACGTCAGCGGCAGGCCGGTGCGCAGGAAGTCCTTCCACTTGTAGCCACCCATGCCGTACACGATGGTGTTGGTCTGGTACCCGATGGGCGTCAGGAATGACGCCGACGCCCCCACCACCAGCGCGATGACGAATGGCCGCTCGAGCAGGTGGGCGTGAGCGGCGAGCGCGAGTCCCACCGGGTACATCAGCACGGCGGCGGCGTTGTTGGTGACAACCTGGGTGATCAGCACGGTGGAGACGAGGAATCCGACCAGGATGCCGCGGTTCCCGAGCGGGCCGAAGGCACTGATGAGGAGGTCGGCGATGTGCCTGGCCAGGCCGCTCTGTCCGATCGCCTCCCCGATGCCGAAACTTCCGCAGACGACGATCAGGACGTTGACGTTCACCGACGCCTGGGCCTGCCGGGGAGTGACAACTCCGAGCACCAGCAGGACGAGCGCGGCAACAAGCGCGGCCTGCAGCACGCTGAGCACCCCGGTCGCGGCGCACACGAGGAATGCCGCGACAACCACCTCGACGATACGGGCGTTGCGCCGGTTGACAGGCGCCGGCGTCCCGGCGATGGGCGCCACCAGGAGGAAGTCGCCCGACCCCGACCAGCGCGTGTTGAAGTCGGGAGGCGCCAGCACGAGGAGGACGTCGGCCGGGTGCAGGGTGACCGACCCCAGCTTGCCCTCGACCAGCTCGCCACTCCTGTGGATGGCGATGACGGCTCCGCCGAACTGGATGCGGAAGTTTGCCTGCTTCAAACTCCTGCCCACCAGCGAGCCTCCCGGTGCGATCACCGCCTCATGGAAGCGGCGGTCGACGGTGCTCTCCACCACGCTGAAGTGCGTGGCCTCCGCCGACTGCAGGCCTGGGTTCGACTGGAGATCGAGCACCCGCGCCACGTTGCCGGCGAACACCAGGCGGTCGGCGGAGACCAGCCGCAGCTCTGGCGACACCGGCGCGATGGTGGCGTCATCGCGGAGGACCGCCACCAGGTAGACGCCGACGAGGTCGCGCAGCCCCGCTTCCTCGACCGTCATCCCCTCCAGGCCGCCCTTGGGGCGCACCAGCATCTCCACGGTGTACTCGCGGACGTCCGCCTTGAAATGCTGGTCGGGGCTGACCCGCGCTCCCGCCAGCCTGGCTCCGACCCACGCCATCACGACAGTGCCGGCCAGGGCCAGCGGCAGGACGGCGAGGGAGGGTTCGAAGAGGCGCAGTGGATGGCGCTGGCTGGCACTCAGCAGGCCGGAGATGACCACGTTGGTCGTGGTGCCGATGGCGGTCATCATGCCGCCGAGGAGAATCGCGTTGTTGAGGGACAGCAGGTACCACGAGGCCGGCCGACCCGAACGCTGCGCCCACGACGAAACGCGCGGCGCCAGCATCGACACCAGCGGGGTGTTGTAGACGAAGGCTGAGACGGTGGCAACGGGAAACAACAGGCGGGCGGTGTCTTTGAAGCCGGGCCGGAGCATGCCCCGGGTCGGTCGTCCCAGCACCCTGCTGGTCACGCCCTGCAGCGCCCCGGTCGCCTGGGCGGCGCCTGCCACCACGTAGAGGGCTGCGATGGTGAACGGCGCCTCGTTGGAGAAGCCGGACAACGCGGACTTGGCATCGATCACCCGCGCCAACAGCAGCACGGTGACCGCTCCCATGACGGTGCCCGGCTGCGAGACACGTTCGGACGCCAGTGCGGCCACGGCCATGATGACCACGCCGAGCGTGAGCCAGGCCTGCCAGGACATCGCCACCTCATTCCACGGTACGGGTCGGACGCCCGCACTCGCGCGCACGTGTGGTTGCGTCGTCGCGGCGCGGTGCCGGAACCGGCGCCGGGCGCCCGCTGCAGTCGCGACCGGGGCCATGGTAGCCAGCGCGGACCGTGACGGTCGCGATTCGACACCATCGTCACAACCCGAACTCGGGTGACCCGGTCGCCTCCGCGGCCACCGGCCGGCGCGTGTGATCCACGAACGTCACCGGTTCGTAGTACCCCGTGACAGCCATGCCGACGCATGGAACGTGAATGCGGGAGGTTGGCCCTTGGATGGTGTTTCGCTCGTGTCGCTGCCACTTGCCCTGAGTACGGGCTCATCGATTTCAGTAAGGGAGACTTCATGCCACGTATTCGTTTGACCCCGGCGCGCGCCGCCGTAGCTGCACTGGTCGCCGTCGGAGCCATCTTCAGCGCAACGCTGGGAACCGCCAGTGCCAGCGGTCTGGCGCACGCAGCCCCCACCTGCACCGTCAACAACCCCTGCATCCACACCGGAAGCCAGGGTGATGTCGACAAGGGCTCGACCGCCGGCTGGCTGAACGGCCACACGGTGACCTTCAAGTACAGCAAGAACTTCTACTGTGCCGCGCCGCCGTCGAGTGGTGCGCCGACCTTCTGCGAAGCCGGTGCCGACGCACAGTTCGCACCGGTCACCGGGCAGATCGACCCGCTGTACGTGATCACACCGGTCGGCTTCACGCCAGCGACCAGCACCCTCCAGTGCCCGATCGCCGGCAACTGCGTCGACCATCCTCACAACATCGACCTGTCTCGGGTCTTCGGTTCGTCCGCAGCCAACATCGCTCTGCCGCCGCACAGTCACGTGGTGACCACGGCAGCCAAGGGCGTCGCCGAGTGGTGGCGGATCATCGTGGTCGGCGTCACCAACCAGACCGCGTGGGACAGCATCGTCTCGGGCAAGAGCATCAAGGCGGTCACCGCCTGCCAGACCAGCATGGCGTGCACCGCGGACATCTCGTCCAACCTGTTCCTCTACTTCGCAGTCAAGTAGGCATCGCCGAAACAGTCATCGACAGTAGTCACGATCGGCTGCCGCTCCTGGCCCCGTGGTGGCCAGGGTGCGGCGGCCTCAACCACCAGCGCAAGGAAGATCCCAATGATGGCAGCGACAACCGCGACCACTGACGGGCGAACCACGACGGGTCGGCGCGCGGCCAAGTCGTTGGTCGGGCTGGCGTTGGTGGGGTCAGCACTCATCGTCGGTGGCGCGCTGCTCCCGTGGCTCTCCCTATACGGAGGCCTCGACCACCTCCGCGGCGTCGACGGGACCAACGGTCGCGTGCTCCTCGCGGGCGGTCTGCTGGCAGCAACGGCCGGGCTCGTCTACGCGGTGCGCCCAAGCGTGTCGCTGCGCTGGATCATCGGCGCCATCGGCTTTGCGGCGTCGGGCTTTGCCGCCTGGGACCTGTCGCAGTTGCTGGGCACATACCGCGAGCTCCAGGCAGATCCTTTCGCTGTCGCCAACCTTGGTCCCGGAGCCTTCCTGGCGGTCGCGGGCGGCCTCGTGGTGCTGGGCACGATGCTGCTTCCGTCGGAGGCACCCGACCGGGCGATGGCAGTGCGTCCGGTGCAACTCGACGCGCGCAATGTGTTGCGCAACGGCATGATCGTGTTCCTCGTCGGCGCGGCGATGATTCACCTCTCCGTCGTCGGACCGCACCTGCAGGAGTCGACGCTGTACGCCGTGTTCTTCATCTGCGCCGCCATCGCGCAGGTCGGACTGGCGGCGCTCGTCGCCCTGAGAGGCGGGCGTACTCTGCTGCTCGGAATCGCGGCTCTCAACGTGCTGTTCATGGCGGTGTGGGTGC
>JALYTM010000161.1 GCA_030854305.1 Candidatus Dormiibacterota bacterium | reverse complement strand
CTCTGCAGCGCCGCCAGCGGCACGGTCACGTCGACCCCGGGCGCGCGGAGGCGGAGTGCGTAGACGGCCGGGTCCAGCGCGACCTGTGACCCCGGGTAGCGGGCGCGCAGCTGGAGGGTGATCCGCTCCGCGAATGCCGCTCTCTCGTCCCCCGCTTCCGGCACTGTCATCGCCTCAGGCGGCGTGCCGCCGTTTGCTGGCCACGTAGTCGACGAGCACGTAGTCGCCGAGACGGTCGGGACTGATGAAGAAGGCGCGGCCGCGGTTGAGCCGCGTCATCTCGTTGACGAAGCGCACCAGCTGGTGGTTGGACTCGAGCATGAAGGTGTTGATGACGATGTTCTCGCGGGTGCATCGATGCACCTCCAGCAGCGTCTTCTGGAATGTCTCCGGTAGCGGCGGGTAGAAGAACACCGGCACCCCGTCTTCCATGTGCGCGGTGGGCTCGCCGTCGCTGACGATGATGATCTGCTTGTTGTTGGCGCCGTCGCGAGCCAGCATGCGGCGCGCCAGCATCAGTCCGTGCTGCATGTTGGTGCCGTACACGTACTCGTTGACGCTGAGATGGGGCAGGTCGGCGGAGCTGATCTCGCGAGCGCGGTCGCTGAAGCCGATGATGTGGAGCGAGTCGCGGGGATACTGGCTGCGGATCAGCGAGTCGAGCGCCAGCGCCACCTTCTTGGCAGCGTAGAAGTAGCCGCGCAGCGGCATGCTGCGACTCATGTCGAGCATCAGCACCGTCGAGGAGCGGGTGAGGCTGTCGCTGCGGTACACCTCGAAGTCGTCGGGGTGCAGGCGGGGCGGCCCCGACGGCCGCGGTGACTCCGCAGCGGTGCGGTGGAGCGAGTTCATGACTGTCTGCTCGACGTCGAGGTCGAAGGGGTCGCCGAACTCATACGGCTTGGTGTCGTCGGCACGCTCACCGCGCTGGCCGCGACGGGCGAGGGTGTGCTCGCCGAAACGGTCGCGGTGCAGCCGCGCGAAGAGGTCGCCGAGCGCCTTCTGGCCGATGCGTCGCATCCCGCGGGCGGTCAGGCGCATGCCGTCGCCGTGTCGCTCGACGAGCCCGCGCTGCTCCAGCTCGTGCGCCATCTGCGAGAGCTGGTCGAGGCTGCGCGCCGCCTCGTCACCGAGCTGCTCGCGCAGCTGGCCGCGGATGGCGTCGGACATCTCGCCGCCGCGGTACACCTCGCGTAGGCTGCGCTCCAGCTCTTCCATGGCCTGGAGCCGGCCCATCATCTGCATCGCCTCGTCCATGGGCAGCGACTCGTCGCCGAAGAACGAGTAGCGCGAGCCCAGGCCGCCACGCGGCGAGAGCATCTCCAGCCCGGCGCCCAGCTCGGCGAGCTGCGCCTGCAGCTCGGCGTCGTCCCCGAACACGGCGTCGATCATCTCGCTGAGCTGGCTGCGCATCTCCGGTGACAGCGAGCGCATCAGCGAGTCCATGCGGGCCATCTGGCGGGTGATCTCGTCGAGGAACTGGTCGACGGTTGCCGGTGCGTTGGGGAAGAGATGGCCCCAGCGCTTGAGGAATGCCTGGTACGTGCTCTGTCGCTGCGCGTCGGGAACGCTCTCGAGCTTCTCGCGTACCAGGCGGTTGAGGTCCTTGGCCATGGCGCGCAGCTCGCCGACGTCCTGCTTGGACATGGCCTGCATCTGCTGGGTCATCTCCGAGAAGTGCGCGTCGACGACCTGCTTCTTGATCTCCTCGAGCAGCGCCTGGAACGCCTCCTGCGCACCCTGGTCCATGAACTCGTACTGCTGCAGCTCGCGGATGGCGCCGGCGGGGTCGGCGGGCAGGTCGGCGAGCTGCTCGCGGCGCTTGGCGGCGACACGCTCGAGGATGCGCTTGGCGGTCTCGTCCTCGACGGTGCGCACCCGCTCGTCGATGCCCTCGCGTTCCCGGCGGAGCACGTTGTCGAGCTTCTCGGTGATGTCGCTGAAGACGTTGTCGAGGTTGAACTTCTCGAGCTGCTGACGGCGCCGGCGCTGGAGGCGCTCGGTCATCTCCTCGAGGCCCATGAGGCGGCGTCCGCCGGCGTCGCGCCAGCCCTGGCTCAACATTCGCCGCAACGCGGTCTCGAAGTCCCAGCCGTGGAACACGTCCTCGCTGAGCTTGTCGAACAGCTCGTCGAGCTCGGGGCCGAGCGGCTCCTGCGAGCCGTCCCAGGCGCTGAAGCGATGCGAGGGAAAGGGCCCTCCGCTCATCGCGCTCAGCCGCCGTACACGGCGGTGCCGTCCATCTCCGTCTTGTTCAGTCGCTTGCCGCGGTGCAGGCCCTCGAGGACGAACTCGAGCACGGCGACGCGCGCCGCCGCCGAGTCCGGCTCACCGAGCTTCTGCGCGGCCGCGTCGATGCCGGGAAGCTCGTGCAGCGCGCCCGCGTAGGCGGTGGCGGCGAGCGCGTCGCCCACCTCGACGGTGTAGCCGCCGTGGTCGAACCGCTGGACGAGGTCGGTAAACTCCGCCACCGTGAAGTGGCGGCGGAACACGTTGTTGCATGCGCTGTGCAGCATCTTGTTGAGCACGGCGCCGTCGTCACCGTCGTCGAGCGTCTCCAGCTCGATCTTGCCGGCGCTCGATGCCACCAGTGCGGAGAGGTCGCTGATGCGCGTCACCGCCTCCTTCTCGCCGGTGCGCAGAGCACGGCGAAGGGCGTTGCTGGCGAGGTTCTCGGCGTTGGCGATGCTCATGCGCACCGACACGCCGCTGCGCTGGTTCACCTGGGGATGGCGGCGCGCCAGCTGCGTGAACTCGGCGACGACCTCCTTCATGTAGTGGGGCACGTGCACCGGCACCGGCATGTCGTCGAACGACACCGCCTCCTGGTCGATGATGGCGATCTCGTGCTCGACACTGCGCGGGTAATGGGTGCGGATCTGCGCGCCGAAGCGGTCCTTGAGCGGGGTGATGATGCGGCCGCGGTTGGTGTAGTCCTCGGGGTTGGCGGTGGCCACGACGAAGACGTCGAGCGGCAGCCGCAGCCGGTAGCCGCGGATCTGGACGTCGCGCTCCTCGATGATGTTGAGCAGGCCCACCTGGATGCGCTCGGCGAGGTCGGGCAGCTCGTTGATCGCGAAGATGCCGCGGTGGGTGCGCGGGATCAGCCCGTAGTGGATGGTCAGCTCGTCGCTGAGGTAGCGGCCCTCGGCGACGCGGATGGGGTCGACCTCGCCGATCAGGTCGGCGATCGACGTGTCGGGCGTGGCCAGCTTCTCGCTGTAGCGCTGGTCGGGGGACAGCCACGCCACCGGGGTCTGGTCGCCCTGCTCGGCCACCAGGTCGCGGCAGCGGCGGCACACCGGCTGGTACGGGTTGTCGTTGATCTCGCACCCCGCGATCACCGGGATGGCGTCGTCGAGGAGGCTGACCAGGCTGCGCAGCAGCCGCGACTTGGCCTGGCCCCGCTCGCCGAGGAGGATCAGGTCCTGGCCGGCCAGGATGGCGTTCTCGAGCTGCGGGATGACCGTCTCCTCGTAGCCGAGAACGCCCGCGAACAGGCGGTCGCCGGCGGCGAGACGACGGATCAGGTTGCGGCGCAGCTCCGCGCGCACCGGGAGCACGCGGTACTCGGTGCGACGGAGGTCGCCGATGGTCGCGGCGACAGGGGGCTCAGGCATTCAACAAACGATACACCCGGGGGTGGCGGCGACCTTCCGCGCGGTCGCGCGGTCGGGGGGCGGCGAGGGTGATGGGGTGCGACCGCAGCGAACGGGCTTCGCGGGCACACAGGGGGCTGACGGTGGAGTCCGGCCGTACCGCGCGGATGGTGCGATCAGGCGGGGATGGATTCGCTGTTGGTGTGGCGGGTGGCGGCGGCGGCGCGCGCAGTGGCGACGAAGCGGTGGGCGGGGTTGGGGGACTGGCCGAAGTGGAGGTGGACGAAGGAGGCCAGCAGGGTGCTCGAGGCCCAGCCTTCGCAGCCGAGGGGTTCGCCGTCGGCGTCGTGGACGGAGTAGGCCGAGGTCAGCGCCTGGGCACCGGAGAGGACGCGGCTGAAGTGGAACTCGTGGCCGCGCAGGACGGTGCCGGCGGTGGCGAGGATGGTGTCGGTCTGCAGGCGCAGCTCGCGGTAGCCGGTGCGGAGCAGGCCTGCCTCCAGGGCGATGTCGACGGGGAGCAGCCCGGCCATGCGGTGGACGTGGCCGTCGCTGGTGCGGAGGCTGTTGGCGCAGTACATGGCGCCGCCGCACTCCGCGTACAGGGGAACACCGCGGGCGGCGGCGTGGCGCAGCGAGTCCATGAAGGCGTGGTTGGCGGCGAGGCGGGGGACGAACATCTCCGACACGCCACCGCCGAGGTACAGCGCGTCGAGGTCGCCGGGCGGGGCGCGGTCCTCCAACGGCGAGAAGGTGACCACAGCCGCGCCCGCCTCCTCGAGCAGCTCGAGGTTCTCGGCGTAGTAGAAGCAGAAGGCGTCGTCGAACGCGACGCCGACGCGGATCGGCCGCTCGTGGCGGTCGGCGACCGACCCCGCGAGGTGACGGGAGCTGATCGCCGGGAGCGGGTGGACGCGCTTCATCAGGCGTTCGATGAGGTCGAGGTCGCAGTGGTGCGTCACCGCGTCGGCGAGCTCCTCCAGCGCAGGGTCGACGTGAGGGTTCTGGGTCAGCGGGAGCAGGCCGGTGCGCACCTCGGGGATCTGCACGTGAGGCAGGTGGGGCAGTGCGCCCAGCACGGGCAGAGTCGCCCAGCGCCACAC
>JALYTM010000160.1 GCA_030854305.1 Candidatus Dormiibacterota bacterium | reverse complement strand
GAGTGCGGCCGCGCAGACGCCTGCCGGCGGGTCCACCGACGGCTCGCCTGACCATCCCGCGGAGCACTCCGAGCCGGCAGCCGACGACGTCGTCGACGCCGAGTTCAAGGAGGTCTGACCCGGGGCACCGGGGCTCCGTCACCTGCCACTGCCCGACATCGTCCACCGGGACGGTGTCGGGCCTTTCCTGTCCGCCGGGTCGTGGGGCCTCGCAACGGGGAATGGCAACCGGGCCCTGAGCGTACGCCGATTCTGGTTTACCACCAGCCATTCCGGCGGCGTCGGCGAATACTCGGTCCGGTGGACACAATCCCCCATTTCCGGAGCATGATTCCGTCATCATGCCGACCTGAGGTGTGCCCTCCAGGGAGGCGCCACGGAACCGGAGGGACAACGGATGTCGCGTAACTTTGAGCAATCGGCGGTTGCCACGCCGGAGGTGGCGCTCGTCGGTGATCCCGCCCCGCTCGGCTTGGCGGGGTTCGGAATCACCACGCTGCTGTTCGGACTGGTCAAGACCGGGATCCTGGGCAGCGGCGCGGCCGGCGTCTCGGCCGGCGTGCTGGCTATCGCGCTGCCGTTCGGAGGCCTGGCTCAGCTGCTGGCGGGGATGTGGGCGTTCAAGCGGGGCAACACCTTCGCGGCGACGGCGTTCACGTCGTACGGCGCGTTCTGGTTGAGCTTCTACCTGCTGGTCAACGTCTTCATTCCGCAGATGATCGCCGGCAAGGCCACCACGAGCGACGTCACCAGCTTCGTTGCCACGTACGAGCTGGCGTGGGGCGTCTTCACCGCGTACATGTTCCTCGCGTCTCTCGCCGGGGCACGAGCGGTGCAACTGGTGTTCCTGCTGCTGGCCCTCACCTTCATCGTGCTCGCCATCGGCGACTACTCAGTGAGCACCAGCATCGGCAAGTTCGGTGGCTGGCTGGCTCTGGCGACCGCCGTGGCCGCGATCTACGCATCGTTCGCCGACGTGACCAACGCCAACTTCAAGCGCCGGATCCTGCCCACCTGACCGGACCGGCCAACCGCTGACGGCACCGGGAACCAGCGTCGCGAGACGCACGGAGGAGACCACTTCATGGCTTCGGACACCACCATCGATGCCCTGCTCAAAGAGGGTCGCACCTTCCCGCCCAGCGAGGAGTTCCGCGCCCAGGCGAAGGTGACCGACGACTCCCTCTACCGCGAGGCTGACGCGGACAATGAGGCGTTCTGGGCCAAGCAGGCCGAGAAGTACCTCACCTTCTTCCGCGGGTGGGACACCGTCCTGGAGTGGAAGCTTCCGTTCGCGCGCTGGTTCCTCGGTGGTCAGCTCAACGCCAGCTATCAGTGCCTCGACCGCCACGTCGAGGGCGGCCACGGCAGCCGCACCGCGTACCTCTGGGAGGGAGAGCCGGGCGACACGCGAACACTGACCTACTCCGACCTGCTCACGAGCGTCTGCCGCCTCGCCAACGCGCTGAAGAAGCTGGGTGTCAAGCGGGGCGACCGCGTCGGCATCTACATGGGCATGATCCCCGAGCTGCCGATCGCGATGCTGGCCTGCGCGCGCATCGGCGCCGCCCACTCCGTCGTGTTCGGGGGCTTCTCGGCTGATGCGGTGGCCGACCGCATGAACGACTCCGGCGCGGTCGCGCTGATCACCCAGGACGAGGCGTGGCGGCGCGGCACCACTGTGCCTCTGAAGCGCAACGTCGATGACGCGCTCGGCAAGGCCCCCGGCATTCACAACGTGGTGGTGGTGCGCCGCACCGGCAACGACGTGTCCATGACCGAGGGCAGGGACCACTGGTACCACGACGTGGTCAAGGGCGAGTCCGACACGTGTGAGCCGGAGGCGATGGACTCCGAGGACCTCCTGTTCACTCTGTACACGTCGGGCACCACCGCCAAGCCCAAGGGCATCAAGCACACAACCGCCGGCTACATGCTCCAGGCCATGTACACGCACGACCTGGTGTTCGACCTGCAGCCGGACACCATCTTCTGGTGCGCGGCGGACGTCGGGTGGGTCACCGGGCACACCTACATCGTGTACGGACCGCTCGGCAACGGCGCCACCTCGGTGATGTACGAGGGCACCCCCGACTTCCCGGAGAAGGACCGCTGGTGGTCGATCATCGAGAAGTACGGCGTCACCGTGCTCTACTGCGCGCCGACCGCGATCCGCACGTTCATGAAGTGGGGCCAGGAGTTCCCCGAGCGGCACGACCTCTCGACGCTGCGGCTGCTGGGCACCGTCGGCGAGCCCATCAACCCCGAGGCGTGGATCTGGTACCGCGAGCACATCGGAGGCGGCCGGACGCCTGTCGTCGACACCTGGTGGCAGACGGAGACCGGCGCGATCATGATCGCGCCCCTTCCCGGCGTCACCGTCCTCAAGCCCGGCTCCGCCACCCGCCCTCTGCCGGGCATCGGCGCCTCGGTCGTGGACGAGGCCGGCGACGACGTGCCCCTCGGTGGCGGCGGCTATGCGGTGCTCACCCAGCCGTGGCCGGGGATGCTGCGCGGCATCTGGGGCGACGACGAGCGGTACCAGGACACGTACTGGAACAAGTACGGAGACAAGTACTTCGCCGGCGACGGTGCGCGAATCGATGAGGACGGATTCTTCTGGTTCATGGGCCGCGTCGACGACGTCATGAACGTCAGTGGCCACCGCATCAGCACCACTGAGGTGGAGTCGGCGCTGGTGGATCACCCGTCCGTGGCGGAAGCGGCGGTCACCGCCAAGAGTGACGCACAGACCGGGCAGGCGATCGCTGCATTCGTCACTCTGCGCGCCGGCATCGAGGAGACCACCGAGCTGGTCATGGAGCTGCGCGACCACGTCGGCAAGCTGATCGGGTCGATCGCCAAGCCGAAGTGGATCACGTTCACACCGGAGCTGCCCAAGACCCGCAGCGGGAAGATCATGCGCCGCCTACTCCGCGACATCTCCGAGAACCGCACGCTCGGCGACACAACCACCCTCGCCGACGCCACCGTGGTCAGCGAGCTGCAGTCACGGGCTCAGACCGAGGCCGACAAGGAGCAGTAGTCGACGGAGGCCGGGGTCAGACCTGGTCGATGCGGACCAGCACCCAGTCGTAGTCGCCGCTCATCACCGGCGCCTTGCAGTACGAGCACACCCCGCTGAGGTCGACGTCGAGCGGGGCGCCGCAGTTGGGACAGCGTTCACCCATGGTGCCTCCGTCGGCGCGGGTGGTGGCCGAAGACGAGCGCTCGAACAGCCAGTTCTCCGTCCACTCGCGCACGCGCTTGTCGCCGCGGACGATCTTGCCGCCGGCCACTTCGACGTCGTAGTCGGCGGACGCCGCGTGCATGCTCAGGGTGATGCGGTCGTGCGTGGTGTCGCTGGTCGCGGCGATGATGGTGGCGCCGGCGAGGGCGAGGTTGTCGAGCAGGTTGCGCTGGCCCTTCTGGCCGTACGCGGCGATCTGACCGCGATGCTGTTCCCACAGGGTGTCGGACATCACCCGCCGGCTCAGCTCCGGCTTGCACTCGCTCCACGCCTGTTGGACGATGAAGAACTCCCGTTGCGCGAGGTTGATGAACTCGGTCTCGTCGAACTGCGGGTCGTGCGCCTTGATGGCGGCGAGCCCCTGGGCCACGCTGTCGACGGACGGGGGCTGCGCGCCGACGCCGAAGCCGGTGGGCACACCGATCGGTCGGCTGTCGTCGTAGACCCCGGATCCGGGAGGGGCGAACCCGCCGGCCCCACCCGCGGGGTGGTAGTGGGAGCTGCGGAAGGCGCGCAGCATCAGGCTGACGATGACGATGAAGAGGAACGGCCCTCCACCGAACAGCAGGCCGGCGAACAGGCCGAGGGACCCCAGCGAGGAGCCGCCGCCACCGTAGTAGGACCCCCCGCCGGAGTAGCCGCCACCGCCGAAGCCGCCACCACCGCCGCCGAAGCCGCCACCACCGCCCCCGAAGCTCTGGCCACCGCCGGCGCGCAGCAGGATGGCGTGGTGCACGGCCAGCTGGAGGGTTGCGCTCACGGTGCCCGCCGGTCGGGCGGCGGCGGCGGCAGGGGGTAGTCATGCACTCGACCGTCGCCGTCGTGGGCGCGGTCGCGGAGCAACCGTCCGAACAGCCCCTGGAGCACGATCGGGATGGCCACCGCCACGATCCCGAGGATGAACGTGGCCGCGTTGGGAAGGTTGGCCGCGTTGCTCAGCCCGTTGTAGCAGAACAGCGCTTCCACGAACGAGATGGCTGCGATCACGGCGATGCCGATGACCAGCACCACCTCCTGGTTGCGGTCGTGGAGCATGCCCGCGTTGGGGAAGCGCGACTTGGCCACCCGGTAGATCTTCAGGGCGGTCCACGAGTTGAGCATCAGGCCGCTGACGAAGGCGAGCACGCTGATCGTCCAGCGGAACTGGTCGAGGTGCTTCACGATGAACACGGCGATGTTGACCACGATCAGCCCCACCGGGGTCAGCGCGCCGATGGTCGGGATGGTCCAACGCCGGAGCGCGGCGGCAGCACCCTTGCGGCGGGGAATGTCGATGGATGAGTGGCGGCGCAGCCTCGCTGACATGGGCTAAGAGTATGGGGCGAGGGGTGCGGACGGGCGGCATCCGCCTGGATCCCTGGTGCCGGGTGACCGGGGCGGCCGGGTTGCCGTTTGCGGTGCCCGGCGGGCGCGGTACCATGGTCCCGCACAGCGCAAGCATCCTCGTGGGGGCGTA
>JALYTM010000159.1 GCA_030854305.1 Candidatus Dormiibacterota bacterium | reverse complement strand
ACGCCCCGCCCAGCCAGGTCCGCGTGGATGGCGTCCACGTCGGCTGTGCCGAGGCGGATGCCGGTGTCGATTCCGGTGGCGCGTCCGTGCGGGGGCGCCAGCGCGATGGTCGTCACCGACCCCGGTGCCGCCACCTCGACCCAGCGCATGCCCGGTCCGAAGGGGGCGTCCCGGCGCTTCTCGAAACCGAGGGTGCCCACGTAGAACTCGATCGCGCGTTCGTGGTCGCTGACGGGTATCGCGACGTTGAGGATGCCGCTGATCTTCAGCGCTGTCTGCTCGGTCATGTCATCTCCTCGTGGCGGCTGGTGGGCGACGGCCCGGGTCCTGCTCACTTCGACCTCTGGACGCGCCGCGATTCATCGGTCGCGGACCGATCAGTCTCGGACGGCATGGCTTTTTTGCCCGATACCACCGTTCTCACTGCCCCGGGCGCCGACCGGACGTGATTCCCCACAATACGGGGTATGGACGAAGCGGTTGCCAGGATGGAACGGGCCTTCCAGGCCGTTGACCCGGTCATGACCGCGGTGACGCCTGGTGACCTCGACAAGCCATCACCGTGTGCCGACTGGACGGTTGGCAGGGTGGTGACGCATCTTCTCAATGGCCTCAACGAACGAGCGGCGACCGCCGTCGGCGATGAGGTCGGGACCGTCGATGACGCAGCCACGCTGGCGGACGTGCCCGGGGCGTGGCGCACGACAAAGGAGCGCTTCCTCAGCGCCGTGCAGGAACCCGGTGCGATGGACCGCGAGGTGCGCGGCCCCGGCGGGCGGGCAGTGCCGATGCGCATGTTGGTCAGGATTCTCCCGACCGAAGTGATGGTGCACGGCTGGGACATCGCCCGTGGCAGCGGGAGGTCGACCGACCTTGACCCGGAGCTTGCCGCCCAGATTTTGGAGACGGCTCGGCCCCTGATCGAGCAGTTCGGCCGCGGCACCGCCTTCGGCCCGGAACAACCGGCACCCCCCGAGGCTGCCGCCGCGGACCGGCTCGCCGCGTTCTACGGGCGTCACCTGGGCGACTGACCGCAGCCGGGGAACCGCGTTGCTACCGTAGGGGCTCGCGGGCCTGACCGGTGCGGTGCATGAGGTACGGCCTTCGAGCGGGCGCCGTCGACCCAGCCCGTACAGGGAGTGACGTCATGCCGCTGGATCCGCACCCGACGGCCGCCACCGACGATCCCTACGCCGCGGACGGCGGCGCTCCGCGCCTGCCCAAGACCAGGTTCCCGCAAACGGCGTCGGACCCGCGCAACACCTACGACCTGGTGCGCGACGAGCTGATGCTCGACGGCGTGTCGCGCATGAACCTGGCAACGTTCTGCACGACGTGGATGGAGCCCGAGGTGCGGACGCTGATGGCGGAGTGTGTCGACAAGAACATCGTCGACAAAGACGAGTACCCGCAGACGGCGGCACTCGAGGCACGCTGCGTATCGATGCTCGCGGACCTCTGGCAGGCACCTGACATCGGGTCGGCTCCCGGTACCTCCACCACCGGCTCCAGCGAGGCAGCGATGCTCGCCGGCCTCGCCGCCAAGTTTCGCTGGCGCCGTCGCAACCCGGGGCGACGCGGTGGCGGCACGCCGAACATCGTGTGCGGCCCGGTGCAGGTGTGCTGGGAGAAGTTCGCACGCTACTTCGACGTGGAGCTGCGCGAAATGCCGATGGAGGGAGAGCGCTTCCTCCTCACGTCGGAGGAGGCGGTCGCGCGCTGCGACGAGAACACCATCGCGGTGGTGGTCACCCTCGGGCAGACATTCACCGGGATGTACGAGGACGTGGAGGCGATCAGTGCTGCGCTCGACAGATTGCAAGCCGAGAAGGGGCTGGACATCGACCTCCACGTCGACGCCGCCAGCGGTGGCTTCCTCGCTCCGTTCATGGAGCCCGAGCTGGCCTGGGATTTCCGGCTGCCGCGGGTGAAGTCGATCAACGCGTCCGGACACAAGATGGGCTTGACACCACTGGGCTGCGGCTGGGTGTTGTGGCGCGACCAGGACGCCCTGCCCGACGAGCTGATCTTCAACGTGAACTACCTCGGCGGCTCGATGCCGACCTTCAACCTCAACTTCTCGCGGCCGGGTGGTCAGGTGGTGGCGCAGTACTACCTGTTCGCCCGGCTCGGGCGCGACGGCTACCGCCGGGTGCACGCCGCCGCGTATGAGACAGCGCAGCATCTTGCCCGCGAGATCGGGGCAATGGGTCCCTTCGCAGTGATGTTCGATGGCGACCCGAGCCGGGGCATCACTGCCGTGGGCTGGCGGATGCGCCCCGGCGAGGACCACGCGTTCAGTCTGTTCGACGTGGCGGAAAGGCTCCGCAGCCGCGGGTGGCTGGTCCCGGCGTACACGCTGCCGCCCAAGCGCGACGATTTGGCGGTCCAACGCATCCTGGTACGGCACGGCTTCAGCGCCGACATGGCCGACCTGCTCCTCGACGACATGCGCCGGGCACTCAGCTCACTGTCCACCTCGCCTCCCGGGAAGCCTTCCACCGGCGAAGGACACAGTTCCTTCACGCATGACGCCACAGCAGCGGTGCGCGACGTCGGGGGAGGTCCCCATTGACCGCCCCCGCCTCACGCCGAATACCCCGCGGCACGCTCATGACGGCGGAGTGCCGCTACCGCGCGTGAGTCCGCTGCCGGCGCGGTGCCGGCGTCACGTCGGCTGACTCGGCGGGTGCGGCTGGACCGGAGCCAGCCCCGGTGCGCGTGACCGCGTCAGAAATCTCGGCGAGGTCGTTCGGGGCCAGCTGCAGGGACGCGGCCCCGATCCAACCATCGACCTGCTCGGGGCTGCGAGCGCCGACGATGGCGGCGGTCACCCCCGGCCACGTGAGCGTCCACGCGGCGGCCACTGCGGCAACCGTGGTTCCGTGACGTGTGGCAACGGGTCGCAGCGAATCTCGAACAGCGAGGTTGCGAGACAGGTTCGGCTCAAGAAAGTGCTCGGAGCTCCGCCGCCAATCGTCCGCCGCCATGGTCTTGAGACGCTCGGCCGAGAACGAGTCGGTGAGTAACCCGGACTGCATCGGGCTGTAGACGATGACGCCCGTCCCGTGCTTCGCCGCCCAGGGAATGACGTCCCCGCCCGCTTCGCGCAGGATCAGCGAGAAGGGCGGTTGCAGTGAGTCGACGTGGCGAACGGCTTCGGCCCTGTCGAGGAGCTCGACGTCGAAGTTCGAGACCCCGCCGGCGCGCACCTTGCCTTCGTCAATGAGTCGCGCCATCTCGCCCCACGACTCCTCGATGGGCGTTCCGGTTGCATCGGGCCAGTGGAGCTGGTAGAGGTCGATGCGCTCAACTCCCAGCCGGCGCAGCGACGCTTCCACCTCGCGTCGGATCGTCTCCGGACGCAGGTCCCGCGTGGGCTCCTGGTACGGCTTCTCACGATCGGGGATCAAGCCCCCCTTGGTGAAGATGAGCGGCCGCTCCGCGGCGGAGAGCGCACGCACGGCCCGGCCGACCACCTCCTCGGCGTGGCCGAGGCCGTAGATCGCGGCGGTGTCGATCCAGTTGATGCCACGCCGCACCGCGTGGTGGATGGCTGCGATGGAGGTGGCGTCGTCCTGCGGGCCCCACCCGTAGACCCAGCCGCCGCCACCGATGGCCCAGGCCCCCAGTCCGACGGTGGTGACCTCCAAGTCGCTGATTCCAAGTGGTCGTGTGGTCAGCGTCATAGCGATTCTCCCAGCATGAGGTTCTATCTTGACGCCAAGGTCCTCCCGGACTCTGTCGGTGACGAGGCGCAGCTCGTACCACCTCGCCATCGCATCGGTCGCGTCCCGCGGCGCTGACCCGGGCACGGCGCGTCATCCGGGGTCACGACGCCGTTCTGGGTCAACCTGCCGGAGAGGCAAGTGACAGAATGGATGGCAGTCCGTGACCCGGCATCAGGAGCGCATCCCCATGAGCAACGACTACCGCAAAGACCCGCTGAAGGTTGCCCAGCTCACCGCGGATCAACACCGGGTCACGCAGGAGAGTGCCACCGAGCCGGCGTTCAACAACGCCTTCTGGGACAACGAAGCCGCCGGCATCTACGTCGACATCGTGTCCGGTGAGCCGCTGTTCGCCTCCACCACCAAGTTCGACAGCGGCTGCGGCTGGCCGAGCTTCACCAAGCCCATCGACCCGGACAACCTTGTCGAGGCACCGGACCTGAGTCACGGAATGACCAGGATCGAGGTTCGCTCGACGCACGGTGACAGCCACCTCGGGCACCTGTTCGATGACGGTCCCGCCGATGCGGGCGGATTGCGCTACTGCATCAACTCAGCGGCTCTGCGCTTCATTCCTGTCCGAGACCTCGAACGCGAGGGATACGGCACACTCCGCGCGATCTTCGAACCCGTTGAGGCCAACCAAGGAGAGCGACAGTGACCGCGACACGCGAGACCGCCATCCTGGCGGGTGGCTGCTTCTGGGGCGCCCAGGACCTCATTCGTCGGCAGCCGGGAGTGATCTCGACGAGGGTCGGATACAGCGGTGGCGAGGTTGCCAACGCCACCTATCGCAACCACGGCAACCATGCCGAGGCCGTCGAGATCGTCTTCGACCCGACCCGGACGTCGTACCGGGACCTGCTCAAGTTCTTCTTCCAGATCCACGACCCAACCACCAAGAACCGCCAGGGCAACGACGTCGGGCCCAGCTACCGTTCCGCCATCTTCTACCTGAACGACGAGCAGAGGCGCATCGCGGAGGACACCATCGCCG
>JALYTM010000158.1 GCA_030854305.1 Candidatus Dormiibacterota bacterium | reverse complement strand
CGCGCGCACCTCGCGGGTGCCGGCGACCTACGGCGAGCTGCCCGACGCGGCGTCGCAGGTGGTCGCCTGCTTCGACGGTCCCTATACCGACGCCGGGCTGACCTCGGCAGCCGTCTCCGGGCCGGCTGACATCTTCGCCGACCCTTACCTCGACGGTGCTCCCGCGCCCAAGCTCCGGTTGCTGCTGCTGCGTGACGACGGCTCCGAACGGGTGGACGAGCGGGCCCGCACCCTGGCGGACGCGGTGGCACAGACCGCCCGCGACGTCGGCGTGCGGGTCAGCGAGCACGGCACCGAGGCCGGTCACGCCCTGGAACGCCTCGCCGCGCACATCGCGCTGACCGACTTTGCCGCCACCTACCTCGCGCTGGGCCTGGGGATGGACCCCGGCCTGTCGCCGCATGTCGCCGACTTGCGGGACCGGACCAGGGGTTGACTCGGTCGGCGTACCAGCCGGCCCGGTGGGGGCCGGGCCGGCTGGTACGGGAGGGATCAGCGGGTCAGCGTCAGCTGGCCGTCCATGGTGAGGTCGGCTGCGCCCTGGGTCGCCCGTTGATGGACCTCGACGGCGATGGTGTTGAACCCTTCGTGGAGCAGCGTCGCCGGTACCGACACCGTCACCGGCGCCGACTCGGCGCCACCATCGACCGCACTGGCAGCCAGGGTGGTGAACGTGACGGCGGCCGTGGGCATGTTGGACCTCGCGACCTCGACGCCGTTGATGTAGAGGACTGCGCCATCGTCACGTTTGAGGTCGAAGGTGGCCTTCTGCACGGCTGATCCGGGCGTGACGGTCACGCCGGTCCGGAAGTAGTAGGTCGCGCGTCCCGTCGTCGCCGGGATCGTCGTGGCGTTGCCGTTCTTGAAACCGAGGTCGCCCACACCGGTGGGCCAGGCCGTGTCGTTGAAGGAGCTCGCGCGCCAGGCGGTGCCTTGGTCACCACCGGTGGCCAGGTACCTCCAGGACGAGCCGAAGGGCATCACGACAGAAGACGTGGCCCCGCTCGAGCTGTTGGCTGCGCCCGGCGTGCCGTTGCCCTGGCTGGCGACCCAGCTCGCCGGATCAGTGTTGTCCGAGGCGAGGCTCTTGAGCTCGAGTGATGGGCCGGACCCATTGGCGGCGCTCGGCCACGGGGTGTCAACCCCGTAGGTCACGGTGTCGACCACTCGCGACCCGGCCTTCAACGACACGGTCTCGCCCGTGTTGTCGAGGCTGCCGCTGAACTGACCCCCGACCAGGTCACGCGACGGGTAGGTCTGTCGGAAGACGGCGTTGTTCTTGACGAACACCATCCGGGCACCGGGCAGCAGGACGGTGCCCGCCGGGATCGTGTAGGTGCCTGGCCCGTCGAGCACCCAGCCGGACATGTCCACCGACTCGGTAGCGGACGGGTTGGCCAGCTCGACGTACTCGCCGTCTGAGCCGATGACCGGGTTGTACATCAGCTCGTCGATGACCACCTGCGGAGCGACGCTCTGTGACGGCGGGATCTCACTGGCGCTGGTGTGCTTGGCGATCATGTCGCGTCGCTCCTGGACGGCTCGCACCATCCTGCTACGGAAGGTCGAGAGGCTGCGTGTGCTCCAGGCCGCCGAATCGATCGCGAGGTCGTGGGTGCAGCAGGTCGTCAGTGCGTCGAACCGGTTGATGAGCGTGTTGTCCTTGAGGAACTGGTCCGACAAAGTCCGAACACGTCGGTAATGCATCGCAGCGATGTCCGGGACCGCGAACAGAGAGATGAACAGGTTGTTCAACCGAAGGGGTGGGGTGACGAAGTGGCCGCCTTTGGGGTCGGCTCCCGCGTTGAAGATGTCGTCGAGGTCCCATTGCAGGATCTGCCACCGACCCGTGGCATTGCTGCGCCAGACATAGAAGTTCTTCGTCACGCTGTCCCATTGACGCATGGCGACGATGAGGGCCGTCACGTTGGTCATCTCGGGGAGGTCGAGGTTGGCATACATCCAGTCCCGCTTGGCCGGGGAGTCCGGCTGGGCCAGCACCTGCGTCAGCTGCCAGACGTCGGTGAAGTCGGTGTCCTTCGGGTTCTTCTTCTCGATGTCTCCCGAGGCGGCAAGCTCGATGGCGGTGGGATAGGTATGCATCCCCCCGGCCTGCACCTTGTAGAGCGCTCCGTTGTCGTAGCCGGTGGCCGACCGCCAGGTCCCGTCGTAGTTCTGCAGGATGGCGGCGATGCTGTAGAACTTCGCGTTCTTCTGCACCCGGAACGTCTGGGTGGCCAGGGCCGGCTGACCAGCCGTGCCGGACATCTCCCAGCCGATCCGGGGTACCGGGATCGAGTCGGACTGGAGGTCGAACTGGTCGAGGGCGTAGGGGAACGGTGCGCCGAAGTCGTAGGTGTAGCCCTTGGGGAGGTCGACCGACCACTTCACCTCGGCATCGTTGCAGCTGTGGTGTCCCTTGATCCTCATGGCTCCGCCGTCGAGCACCCGCCCGTTCCAGGCGAGGGTCGCCAGTGCCGTGACATCGTCGCAGCGGTGGTCGCCACCATGTCGGCGTAGACGTCGTCGGGCATGAACCACTCGAGCACGGGAAACTCTGCGCTGGCCAACGCCGGGTCACCCACAACGACGCCGACAAAGGGACGGCTGTCACCGGCGGCGGGGTAGGTCGCGGTCGCGCCGCCGCGCGTCGCGCTGACCTTGTAGCGGACCAGCTGCCCCGCTGAAGCGCCCGGAAGCGTTGCGGCATAACGGCCGTCGCCGGCACCGCCGGGTGAGGCGGCGTCGTCGGCCATCGGGACGGTCACCTCGGCGCCGTACATCACCTTGTAGGTCAGCGACATGGAGGCTCCGGGAAGCGTGGTCGCCACTACCGAGAACGTGGTGTTGGGCGCGGGCCGGGTGGCGGAGGGGCCGACGTTGGTCACGCTGAGGACGGGCCTGTTCTCGATGCTGTTGCGCTGGCCCGGCGTGCCGTAGGCCACGGTGCTGGCTCCCCAGTTCGCCGGGTCGCTGTTGCTGCCCGCCGGGTTGATGAGCTCGAGGGACGGCCCGCCGCCGTCCGGGGTGAGTGGCCAGAGCCCCTCGTCGTCGTACGGCACCGATGCGACGGTCGAGCCGCTGCCGTCGGCCAGGGTGACGGTCTCGCCGCCGTTGGACAACGATGTTCCGGAGTACGAGAAGTCGGCAGCAAACCCGTAGTGGTTCGAGAACAGGGTGGGGTCCCCGGTTCCGACGAGACGCCCCCCCGCAGGGATGGTCGTGCCGGTCGGGAACTTGAGGTCAGTGGTCGCAATCGTGATCCCCGCCGTGAATCCCCACGAGGAGATGTCGACGCTCTCGCCCCCGCGGTTGTAGAGCTCGATGAACTCGGTGCCGTCCGGATCGGGGGCGTGGTACATCAGCTCCGAGATGACAATGTCCGTCGCATCCGCGTGCGCCACCGCCGGGGCCAGCAGCCCCAGGGTCGCAGTGGACAGCACCGTGGCGACGACGACGACTGAACGTGAGCTTCTACGCACCAGATCCCCCTGTGGACAGCATTGTGTGGGGGAAGCATGCACCGACTCTCATTGTATGTGCAGGGTTTTCTCCGCATTCCTTAAACAAGTGAATGCAGTTCGCGAACCTTTCACCCTAATGTCCTAATTGTCCTGAGGAATCGCTGGGAGCCATTCACCTCAAGGGCGTAGCTCAGCTCGCGAGAGGGTGAGCCGGCGCGCGCCTGGCAGTCCCAGCAGCTCGGCTGCTGGGAGCAACAGCTTGGACCGCCGCAGCCCGCTGCCGACCACGACCTCGCCGGCAGCGAGCACCGCCTCGTCGACGAGGATCGTCCAGCCCTCGGGCGCGCCGACCGGGGTGATCCCGCCGAACTCCATGCCCGTCAGTGCGACCGCCTCCTGCCGCGACGCGAAGGAGCACTTGCGCGCGTCCAGCTCCTTGCGCACCACGCCGTTGACGTCGGCCCGCATCATCGCGAGGACCATCACCGCGGCGTACCGGGTGACCTCACCGCGCCGTGCCGCGACGACGACGCAATTCGCCGAGTGCTCCGGCGGGACCTCGTATGCCTCGCAGAACGCGGCCGTGTCGGCGAGGGTGTCGTCGATCGCTGCAACGCGGGCGCCCGGGACCAGCCCGGCAGCGGCAGCGCCCGGTGCGGCGACCAGGTCGAGCTGGCCGTGAAGGGGCGCCCAGTCGAGGTTTCCGGCAGCCGTGCCTGTTCGCGTGATCACGAAGGGACGCTAGCGCGGCGGCTACCCTGGCTGTGTGTCGACCCAGGGTGGAACCAAGGCGATCATCGCTGCGCTGACAGCGAACCTCGGGATCGCGGTGACCAAGTTCGTCGCGTTCCTGCTGACCGGCTCGAGCTCGATGCTCGCCGAGTCGGTTCACTCGGTCGCCGACTCGGGCAACCAGGCCCTGCTGCTGCTCGGCGGTAAGCGGGCTCGCCGAGCGGCCACCCCCGAGCACCCGTTCGGCTATGGTCGCGAGCGCTACTTCTGGGCGTTCGTCGTCTCCATCGTGCTGTTCTCGGTCGGTGGCCTGTTCGCGCTCTACGAGGCGTTCCACAAGCTCCAACATCCGCAGCCGATCGAGGGGTTCTGGTGGTGGCTGCCGCTGGTCGTCCTGGTCATCTCGATCGGGCTCGAGTCGTACTCGTTCCGGACAGCCATCAGGGAGTCGAACCACGTGCGCGGCTCGCGCGGTTGGGTCGAGTTCATCCAGACCGCCAAGGCACCCGAGCTCCCCGTGGTGCTGCTGGAGGACTTTGCCGCGCTGATCGGCCTGGTCTTCGCGTTGGTCGGAGTGGGCCTCACGC
>JALYTM010000157.1 GCA_030854305.1 Candidatus Dormiibacterota bacterium | reverse complement strand
GCGCTGCGGTGCTGGTGGTCTCTGGACCCGACCTGCTGTTCGCCATCGACGCGGCCACCTTCGTCATCGCCGCCGCACTGGCCCTGACCCTCCCGGTCACGCGCCGGGCGCCGGCGCCCCCTCTCCCGGGCAGGCTGAGCCTGGGCATCATCGACGGGCTCCGACGTGGGCTCGCCGAGCCGATGATCCGCATGCTGGCTGCGGCGATGTTCGCCGGCGGTCTGGCGGCGACCATCACCCAGGCGTTTCTGGTGGTTGCGGCCGATCAGCGCTTCGGCGGTGACCATGCGGTGGGTTACCTCTACTCAGCGGTGGGCATCGGCGGCCTGGTCGGCGCCGTGGCGTCGCTG
This sequence comes from Candidatus Dormiibacterota bacterium, assembly GCA_030854305.1. Taxonomy (GTDB): domain Bacteria; phylum Chloroflexota; class Dormibacteria; order Aeolococcales; family Aeolococcaceae; genus Aeolococcus. The sequence goes on along the minus strand of JALYTM010000157.1, from coordinate 4,447 downwards.
CGCTGGCAGCCACGGGCATCGAATCTGCGGATGGTGATGGTCGTCGGCGCTCTGATCGAGATCCTCAGCCTCGCCGGCTTCAGCGCCTCCGGCGCGCTCGCGCTCGCGATGCTGTTCCTGAGCATCAGCTCGGCTGCCGGTGACGTGATCGTCAACTGGGGAATGACCAGCATCCAGCTCCACGCGCCCGAGGGGTACCTCGGTCGGTTCAACTCCGTGTTCTGGCTGGCGCAGTCCCTCGGCATGCTGCTGGGAGCGGTGTTCGCGCTCGTCATCGCCAACGCCATGCGCTGGGATCGCAGCATCCAGGTCGCGTGCGCCGCGGTGATCACCGTTGTGGCCGCAGTGGCACTTCTCGGCGGCCGCATGGCTCCCCCGCGGGACGCGCACCCGCACGACTCGCTGACCCTCGAGGACTCGTGGTCGTCGGACCCGATGCGGTCCTGAGCGTTCAGACCATCCGGTTGTCTCCGAGCGCGTAGAGCACCAGGCCGCCGATCAGGCTGACGTTCTTCTGGAAGTGCACCTTCTGCAGACGCTTGGCCTGCGCGTCCTCCTCGGCCCAGAACTGGTGACCGACGTACGTGGTCGGCACCAACATCGCGGCCAGCCCGGTCGCCGCCAGGCGCGGTTTGACACCGAGCGCCAGAGCGCTGCCCAGCACGACCATGCCGCCGCCGTTGAGTCGCACCATCAGGCGGGGGTGGGGGAGGCCCAGCGTGTCGTCGACGCGCTTGGCCCGCCCGCCCGGCTCGCGGACAGTGCTGAGACCACCTGCGATGAAGAGGGTGGCGAACGCCGATCGCGCCAGCAGACGAACAATGGACATGTCGACACCTCGTGGCGTTTGGCGGTTCGGGCCATCGTACGCGCCGGTGGAGAGACAATCGCCCCCAGCCCGCGTCGCCTCGTTCCGGGTCATGCACGCGCAGGAGGCCTCCATGCCACCACAGGTTCGCAGCGGCCGCTTCACCAGCCACGGCCAGCGTCTCGCCTTCACTGTCCACGGCAGCGGCGACAGGCCGATCGTGCTCCTGCCCGGCCTGCTGCTGCCCGCCCGGCTGAACCAGCCGCTGGCCGTCCACCTCGCCGAGCGCGGACATCGGGTCATCCTGCTCGACCCGCTCGGGCAGGGCGAGTCGGCGCGCCCTCGCGACATGTCGCGGTACTCGATGACGCACTTCGCCGTCGACACCGTCGCCCTGCTCGACCACCTGCGCATCGACCAGGCGATCGTCGGAGGCACCTCGCTGGGCGCCAACATCACTTTGGAGGTGGCGTCACTCGCCCCTGAACGGCTGCGCGGCATGCTGCTCGAGATGCCCGTCCTCGACAACGCGCTGGTCGCCTGCGCGGCCGCCTTCGCGCCTCTGCTCTTCGCGGTCACCGTGGGCGAGCCGGTGATGCGGATGGTGGCCGCTCTTGCCCGCAGGGTGCCGTCGTCCCGGCTCCCGCTACTGGCCGGCGTCTTCCTCGACGCCCTCGGCCAGGACCCCGGGCCGAGCGGGGCACTGCTGCAGGGCCTCTTCTTCGGGCGCACCGCCCCGCACCGCGACGAGCGCTGCACGTTCTCCACTCCGGCATTGATCATCGGGCACCACCGCGACCCGATCCACCCGTTCTCCGACGCCGGGATGCTCTCCAAAGAACTGCCCAACAACCGGCTGGTCGAAGCCGACTCGATCGTGGAGATGCGGATCCGCCCCGCGCGGATCTACTCAGAGATCGACTCGTGGCTCGACGAGGTGTGGGCGCGCCGGGTGCGCGTGGTCGTGTCGCGGAGCGGTGGTCGCCGGCAGTCCAGGGCGCTGCCGCGCTCGGCCCGGAGCTGAGGCCCGACCCGGCCGGTATCCTTCGCCGACCATGCCCGACCAGCTCACGCCGCCGATCGACGCGCCTCCGCCTCGCGGTCCGCGGCCGCGTGTGCTCAGCGGGATCCAGCCCACCTTCCACCTCCACCTCGGCAACTACCTCGGGGCTTTGCGGCACTGGGTGCGCGAGCAGGACCGGTACGACAACTACTTCTGCATCGTCGACCTGCACGCGCTCACCGTCGTCCCCGACCCCGACGCGGTGCGCAGCAGCGTGCTGGAGCTGGCCGCGCTGTACATCGCGTGCGGGCTCGACACCGACCGCTCGGTCATCTTCGTGCAGTCCCACGTTCCCGCCCACGCCCAGCTGGGTTGGATCCTCGAGTGCCACACGCCGCTCGGGTGGCTGGAGCGGATGACCCAGTTCAAGTCGAAGGCCGGCAGTGGGCGCGACCGCGAGCGTGCGGCGGCGGGCCTGCTCACCTACCCGGACCTGATGGCCGCCGACATCCTGTTGTATGACGCCGATTTCGTGCCCGTCGGCGACGACCAGCGCCAGCACGTCGAGCTGTGCCGCGACATCGCACAGCGGGTCAACGCGTTGCGCGGCGACGTGTTCCGCGTGCCCGAGCCGCTGATTCGCGGCACCGGCGCGCGGGTCATGGGCCTGGACGATCCCACCTCGAAGATGAGCAAGACCACGTCCCGCACCAAGCCGGCGCACGCCATCCTGCTGTTGGACCCGCCGGACACGGTGCGGAAGAAGCTCGCGCGGGCGACCACCGACGGCAACCCGGCTGTGACCGTGCCGCTGGGGCCGGGCGTAGCCAACCTCGTCGACATCTATGCGTCGCTGCGGGAGATGACCCACGAGGCCGCGGCCGAGGAGTTCGATGGCCAGACGTACGGCGCGCTGAAGAGCGCAGTCGCCGATGCCGTCAACGAAGCGCTGGCGCCGGTACAGGCCCGCTACGCGGAGCTGCGGGCCGACGAGGGCGGCCTCCGCCGCATCCTGGCCGACTGCGCCGCGCGGGCGTTCGAGGTGGCCGACCGCACCCTCGCCCGCGTCCAGGGCGCCGTCGGCCTGCGGTGACCCACCCGGTCGACTGAGCCCGGAGCCGGCGGCCCGCGCCCGACTATCGGCCGGCGCCGAGAACGGTGTCGAGGTCCAACAGCGTGGCGGCAACCTCGGGACGGGCGAAGTGGTCGCGCGCCGGCGCGAGGCGCTCGATCAGCAGCTCCGACAGGGTGTTCTTGAGGTCGGCGGGATGGACCGCACCGCGGCCGTACGCGTCGCGCAGGTCGTCGTAGGTGTCGAACGTCGTGGTCGCGTCCCGTCCCGCGATGGTCACGGGTGCCTCGTCCAGCGCGAAGACCAGCCGCTGGTACCAGTCGAGGATGGGGTTGAAGCGCGTCTCACCGGGGGGGCAGAACGCTCGCGCCACCCGGCGGCGGATGGTGTCGGGATCGTCGTGGACGAAGACGGCAGAGGTGGGGTCCGACTTGCTCATCTTCAGGCTCGAGGGGTCGACGTCGTCGGGCAGCGGCCACTGTGCCGGCTTCTTCAACCCGAGGAGGAGAGGGTGGTGGACCCCCGCCGGCTTGATCGGGTGGCCGGTGTCATCCGTCAGGCGGTTGGTGCGCAGCTTGGTGGCGACGTCGCGTGCGATCACGTGCGCCTTGCGTTGGTCCATGCCGGCGTGGGCGAGGTTGACGCCCTGGGCGAAGATGTCGGCCGCCTGCATCGCCGGGTAGATCAGCTTGGCGAAGTCCACCGACTCGCTCTGCTCGCGACCGAGAATGCTGATGCTGCGCTGCATCCGCGCCAGGGTGGTGTGCTTGCTCACCTCCACCACGGTCGCCCAGTAGTCGGCGTTGCGCTGGTACAGCTCACTGCCGAGCACGAACGTCACGCGTGACGGGTCGGCACCGACGACCAGCATCGATGCGCGCATCGCCTCGGTGAAGTAGCCGGTGGCGATGCGACGAATCACGTCGCGGTCGCCACCGAGCTTGTCGTTGATCCACGTGTGCCAGTCGGCGAGCAGGATCGAGCAGTCCACCCCCGCCGCTTGGAAGTCGCGCACCTTGGCCATGGCGAGCACATTGCCGAGGTGCGCTTTGCCCGACAGTTCGAAGCCGATGTAGTGGCGGATCGGCGTGGCGGTGCCGAGCAGCGTCAGCAGGTCCTCACGGCCCATCACCTCTGCGGTGTTGCGCTCGATGAGCTCGAGGCGGTCGGCGGCGTCCATCGAGGTGGCCATGTCGGCGGCGAGTGTAGTCGCTGTCATCGCAGGGCCCGGTGCGGGTGCGTCGCGCCATCCGCACCCGGTGTCTCACACTGACGCGCTGATCCCCTCAGGATGTGGACGGTGGGGCGAGGCCCGGGATGGCGACGCCGCTTGCGAACTCGGTCGTCTCGTCGTCACGGACCACGGTGACGTGCCCGGGACCACGAGCGGTCCAACTCTCGCCGTCCCAGAACGCGGCGCCGCGCTCGTCCACGCCGATGAGCGTCACCTCCGGGCCTAGCGCGGAGCGCGCCGAGGGGATCCAGCGCCGGCCGAAGCCGTCGAAATGGGGCAGCACCGCGCAGCCGCGAACGGGTCCCAGCGCCGGCACCGGCCGGCGCGTGT
>JALYTM010000156.1 GCA_030854305.1 Candidatus Dormiibacterota bacterium | reverse complement strand
GGCCTGCACCTCTCCCGCACGGGGTGGCTTCGTGCTGGCGTGACGCTGACGGAGGCGACCCGCCGTCTTGGTAAGGCGACCGGTCTGCGCGTGCGCCTCCTGCCATGCACGGACAGCCTGCTGCGGACGATGCTGCAGACCGATGCCGGCACGCTCTCGTTCCAGGAGTATTTCGTGAGGCGTGCGCACACCGATGACGTGCACGGCGTCGAGTTTGCGGGGGCCGCCACCGCGGCGCCGGCGCCTGGCGTCATCGACGCGCTCTCGCACGCCTCCGCAGTCAACCTCGCGCCATCGAACCCGATCATCTCCATCGGCCCCATCCTCGCCGTTGCCGAGATCCGTGAGACGCTCGCACAGCGGTCCGTTTCGTGTGTCGCGGTCAGCCCGATCGTCGCGGGCACGGCGATCAAGGGGCCGGCCGCAGCGATGTTGCGGTCGCTCGGTTATGAGGTCTCGCCGGTCGGCGTTGCCGAGCTCTACGCCGGTCTCATCGACGGCATGGTCATCGATAGCCAGGACGCGCACCACGCCGACGCGATCGAACAGCGCGGTGTCGCCGTCACGGTGACCGACACGATCATGCACGACCAGCACTCCCGCGTTGGCCTCGCCCGGGCCACCATTGCCGCTGCGATGACGTCCGCGGTGCGCTGATGATCCAGATCTATCCGGTGCACTTCGAGGCCGAGATCAGCGAGGGTGACGACCTCACCCAGCTCATCCGCTCGTCGGCGCCCGCATTTCTCAACGGCGACGTCGTTGTTGTCAGCCAGAAGGCGGTGAGCAAGGCGGAGGGACAGATTGTCGAGCTCGCCGGGGTGGAACCGTCCCCACAGGCCCTGGAGCTGGCCGGCGACCACAGCGACCCGAGGGTCGTCGAGGTCATCCTGCGTGAGAGCGTCCGAGTGGTGCGCCATCGCGGACCTCTGCTCATCACCGAGACGCACCACGGTTTCGTGTGCGCGAGCGCCGGCGTCGACAGGTCGAACGCGCCGCGGCCCGACACCGTCGTGCTGCTCCCAAAGGACTCAGACGCCTCCGCCGCCGCGTTGCGCCGTGAGCTCGAGGCCGCCACCCACCGCCGGTTGGCGGTCATCATCGCCGACACCATGGGCAGACCTCTACGCGACGGTATCGTCGGCACCGCCATCGGCGTCAGCGGCCTGGAACCCCTGCTCAACCTGTCGGGATTGGTGGACCCCAACAACTACGCGATGATGACCACGGTGGTCGCCGTTGCCGACGAGCTGGCGGCCGCCGCGGACCTCGTCATTGGCAAGATCGGACGGATTCCCGCCGCGGTGGTGCGCGGTTTCGCGCCAAGCGGCGACGGCAGCGCTCGTCAGCTGATCCGCGACCGCGCCACCGACCTCTTTGTGTGAGGCCGCGACGGCGAAGTGCAGAGAGAGGAGGAGTGGAGGCTGATCGACAGCGCGCGGGTGGCCACGCTCGCCACGATCCGACCGGACGGCAGCCCGCGGCTGGTCCCCTGCGTCTTTGCGAGGCAGGGCTCCACGATGCACCTTCCGGTTGACGCCAAGCCCAAGTCCACGCGCGCCCTGGCCCGACTTGCCGACGTCCGCAGAGAACCCAGAGTGGGTCTGCTGGTGCAGGGCTGGAACGAGGATTGGACGCGCCTGTGGTGGGTGCGCCTCGACGGCAGGGCGCGTCTCGCGATGGGGGAGGAGCTCGACGCGGCGCGCGCCCTGCTGGTCGACCGGTACCCGCAGTACGTAGACGGCGGTGAGCTCGACCCCGTCATCTCGGTCGATGTGGCCGAGTGGCGCAGCTGGCGCGCCAGCGACCCATGAGGACACGAGACCACTTCCTGGAGGGCCGCACAGCGCTGGTCACAGGTGGCACCTCGGGCATCGGGCTCGGCATCGCGTGCCGACTTGCCGAACATGGAGCCCGGTTGGTGGTGCTGGCACGCGACGTCAGGGAGCACCACGCCCTCGACGACGCGGTCGCGGGTGCGGGCCTCTCTCCCATCTACCTGTGCGCTGACATCGCCCATCGAGAGGAGCTCGAGGCGGCGCGCGCGGTGCTCGAGAACGCGGCCGTCGAGCTGCACGTCCTCATCGCTAACGCCGGTGTCGCTCGGCGCGGCGACCTCGTCGACGCCAGTGACGAGGATGCACGCGCCATGATCGACACCAACATCTACGGCACGTTCATGACCCTGCAGGTATTCACGCCGATGGTCGCTCGGCAGCCGGGCGGCCGCGTCGTGCTCACCAGCTCCGTCACGGCCGTGCACGGAATGCGCCGGCGAGCGGTCTACTCGGCGACCAAAGCGGCGCTGTCGGGGCTGGTGCGCTCTCTCGCCATCGAATGGGGCTCGAGCGGAGTGACAGTCAACGCCGTAGCGCCCGGAATCGTGCGCACCCCTCTGCTCGAGACGTACATCACCCAGTACCCGCAACGCGTGTCCGCGGCAATTGCCGCAACACCGCTGGGCCGGCTCGGCGAGCCGAGCGACGTGGCCGGGGTGGTGGCCTTCTTGGCCTCGAATGACGCCCGCTTCCTCACCGGGCAGACGATCATCGTGGACGGCGGCCTCAGCGCCGGCGACGCGTTCTGGTGACCACACGCATCGCCAGCCGCGACAGTCAGGCGCGGGATCGGGAGGCGCGTTCGCGTCGCGGGGGCGCGGTGCTGGCGCGCACCACGAGCTCCACGCGGTGGATCCGGATCCGTGGTCGTCCCGGCTTTCCGTCGAGGGCCGCCAGGAGCCTGGTGACGCCGGCTGACCCGATCTCAGCCATGGGAACGCGCACCGAGGTGAGGGCGGGTTCGACAAACTCCAGGCCTGGTATGTCGTCGAAGCCCGCCACCGAGATGTCCTCGGGCACATGGACCCCGCGAGCGCGGAGCTCGCTGAGAGCCCCCAGAGCCATACTGTCCGTCGCTACAAATACCGCGGTGATGCGCCGCTCGCGCCGCGCCAGCAATCGCGCCATCGCGGTCGCGCCGCTGACCCTGCTGAAATCCGCGCTGGTGATGTACGGCGCAGCACCGGCAGCCTCCATTGCATCCCGGTAACCGACCTCACGCTCACGACTGGTGCGGACGTGCGCCGGCCCGCCGATCATAGCGATGGAGCGATGCCCGAGCGAGAGGAGATGCTCGGTGACCAGCCGGGCGCCGCCACGGTTATCCGGGATCTCCGAGAGCCACAGCTCCGCCCGCGGCGCAAGCGCGACAATTGCACCGCCGTATTCGGCGATGCTCTGCGTGTACCCGCGCATCTCGCGACGGTACGCCGGCGTATCGAGCCCTCCGCCGGCGAACAGCACTCCGGCCACGCGGCTGAGGCAGAGCATCTGCACGTAGCGGAGCTCGGTGGCTGGGTCGCGGTCGCTGTGGCACACGATGGTCAGGAAGCCGCGCGTCGATGCGGTTTGCGTGGCGCCGCGGACGATCTCGGCGAAGTATGGGTCGCTCACGTCGTGGACCACGACAGCGATCGTGGGAGTGCGCCGGGCGCGCAGGGCGCGCGCCATTGGGTTGGGGTGATATGAGAGTCGGGCGGCCGCGGCCTGGACGCGCTCCCGGGTGCGCAGTTTAACGGGGTGGTCGCTGTTGGGGTCGAGTGCGCGCGATGCCGTGGTGATGGAGACATGGGCTGCCGCCGCAACGTCGGAAAGAATCGGGGGGCGCTGTGGCGTCGACGCCGGAGGCACGCGATGGCTACCCGCCGGAGCCGTCCGCTTCGCCTGTGCCATGCGGGTGAACCTAATACATGACGAGACCGGCTGACACGTTCATGTCCTCGCCGGTGATTCCGGATCCTGCGTCGGATGCGAGGAAGACGCAGGCGGCGGCCACCTCCTCGGCCGTGGTCGGGCGCTTCAGGGCTGCAGGCTCGCTGAAAAGACGCATCGATTCCTCCTCGCTGACCCCCAGGACCTCCGCCTGCTGGGCGACCACCCGGTCCAGCCGGGCTCCCGCAACCGCCCCCGGGCAGATGCTGTTCACGGTGATGCCGTGCGGTCCGAGTTCCAAGGCGAGGCTGCGCACCAGTCCGATGACGCCCATTTTGGCCGCGCCGTACGGAGTCCGCTCCGGGAGGGGTCGCTTGCCCGTCATCGACGAGAGGGCGATCAGGCTGCCGCTGCCGCGCTCGAGCATGACCGGGATGAAGCGACGGAAGGTGAGGTACACGCCGTCAAGGTCGACCGCCAGGCATTCGCGCCACTCTTCGTAGGTGAGCTGGTGCATGGGGCGGATGGCACCCGCAATCCCGGAATTGGCGACCACCACGTCCGGCGGGCCGAGTCTCGTGACGACGGTCTCGGCCATGGCGTCTGTTGAGGCGGGGTCGGTGACGTCACACTCCACCGACACGCACTCGGCACCGATAGAACGGATCTCCTCCGCTGCGGAGCGCAGTGATGTCTGCGTGCGTGCGCAGATCGCCACGGCGGCGCCCTCCATTGCCATGGCTCTCGCGATCGCCAGGCCGATCCCCTGGTTTCCACCGGTCACCACTACGACTCGGCCGGTCAGCAAGGCCATCTCATCCCCCAGGGCGCAGCTGGTCGAGCCATCCGGACACATAAACGCACAGCCGATTCTCCATCTCACCGAGGAGATGCGCGCCCTCATTCTGATTCGCTTGGGTGGCATAGCCCCAGACCCCGGAGGGGGTGAAGTCAGAGATGGGGCGGTTGGTGAGTTCCGACCTGTTGACGTCAGGGGGCGCGAAATCGACTGCTCGCGCCATGTCGACGTCGTCAGGCCCCAGCGCCAGCGCCAGTGACGTCTCCCAGCGGCCGGCGTGAAAATCGTCTGCGGTCATCGAGGCTCCGAAGAAGACGTTCTCGGGGACCAGTACCACTTGAC
>JALYTM010000004.1:1212-17531 GCA_030854305.1 Candidatus Dormiibacterota bacterium | reverse complement strand
ACCTCCGGCCACCCCGGCGTCCGTGCCCGGCTCCAGCGCCCCGGCGGCGATCGCGCCGGTTCCGGGCGCCACCGCAGGCGGAGCGCCAACGCTGGTCACCGCGCCCGCGACCTGTACTCCCTGGGTGCCGCCCGCCGAGCAGACGTGGGTGTTCAACAACAACGGCTGGCACCGCACCGGCGAGTCCACCCCTCTCCCCGCGGTGGTCGTGATGGCTGCCGTGCCCGGGACCGGACAGGTGGTCGCGGTCGCGCCCAGCAGCGGCGTGGTCGGGTGTGGAAGTGGCGGCATGGAGTGCCCGTCGCCCGCCCTCGGAGCGCCGACGCTGTGCCAGGTGACTCCGTCCGGCGGGTGCGCGCAGTACATCGCATCGCTGCGGACCTGGGTCTGGTCCGGCGGTCAGTGGACGGAGACCGCGGCGCTGGTGGGCGAGGCCGGGGCCGAGAACGCGTTGGTGGCGACGCCGGGCGGTGGCGGCCTCCACCTGCTCACCGTCCACCTCGCCATCACCCCCTTCTGCAACAACGCAGACGGCGGGTGCCCCTCGGTGCCGCCGCCGGCGACACCGTCCGTCAAGGCGTGGACCTGGACCGGGCGGTCCTGGCAGGCAGCCCCGACGCCGGTCTCCACCCCACCTGCCGGCGGCACCCTCGCAGCCGGCGTGGGCCACGACCTGGTCCTGACCTCGACCGGTCACACCTGGATCGGCGGCCCGGACGGCTGGAGCGAGGTCGGCTATCAGTCGGCTCCCGGCGGCCGGGTGGGCGCGGCGCTCGGGGGCGCCCGCGACGGGCAGTTCGTGCTCTTCGGAGGTACCCTCAACAACGGGATCGGGGGTGCCCCGGGCTCTGACACCTGGGTGTGGGCGTCCGGCATATGGCGCCTGGTCTCCGGCTATCCGCCGACGGCCGCAACGTCGATCCCCATCCATTGCGCGCCGGCGGACGCCACCGGTTTGTCTTGCATCGTCAACAACAACGCCGCCTCGCCTCCCGGCCTCCCGTCGCCGCCCAGCGCGGCGCCGATGACCGGGAGTCCCACCGGCGCCTGACCGCCGGCACCAGCGCGGCCACTCGCCTGCACAATCGGCAAATGGCCGATGAGCAGCCGGAGATCCGCATCGAGGAGATGGCCGGGGATGACCCGGCGGTGACGGCGATGCTCGTCGACCTCACGCTCGACGAGCAGGACCACTACGAGCACCCGCGCGAAACACGAGCGGAGGTGGAGCGGCGAATGCGCATCAGCCCAACGTTCACCGGACACAACCGCCTGCTGGTGGCCCGCGACCGCGAGGGCGCCGCACTGGGCGTTTGCTGGGTGGTGCTCTTCGACCCCGGGACCGGGCTCGAAGGTGAGATCGCGGAGCTGTATGTGAAAGCCGGGGCGCGAGGAGGCGGGGTGGCGCGCCGCCTGGTGACGGAGGCGGCCGCGCTGCTGCGCGCGGCCCATGTCAGTTTCGCGTCGGTCTGGACCCGCGACGACAACCCGGCGGCACTGGCGGCCTACCGCGCGGCCGGGTTCGCCCCCACCGAGCAGGCGGTGCTGACCTGGCTGCCCTCCCCCATGGAGCACCAGCCCCCCGGTGACGGGGACGCGGGCGCGGTGGTGGGTCGCGAATAATACGGCCGTGCCGCTGAGTGCCGACGACGTCTTCCACGTCGCCCTTCTCGCCCGGCTCGGTCTCGGTGACGAGGAGCGCCGCAGGATGGGCGCGGAGCTCGATCTGATTCTCGAGCACATCTCCGTGCTCCAGCACGCCGACATCTCCGACGTGCCCGAGACAGCGCAGGTGGGCGACCTGGTCAACGTGTGGCGCGAGGACCTCTCGGCCCCGTCGCTGACCCAGGCCGCGGCGCTCGCCAACGCCCCCGCCACCGACGGCGAGCACTTCATGGTGGGGGCGATCCAGGAGTGAGCACCATCGGACTGACCGCCGCCGAGATGGCCGCGGCGTTGCGGCGCGGCGAGGTGACGCCGCGCCGGCTCCTCGACGACGCGCGTGCCCAGGTCGACCGTCTCGACGGCTCGCTCCACGCCTTCCTGGCGCGCACCGAGGAGCTCGCCGACCGGCAGGCCGAGCGCGCCGCGACGATGCTTCGCGACACCCCCGACGCCGTCGGTCCGCTCTGCGGCATCCCGGTGGCCCTCAAGGACGTGCTCTGCGTGGAGGGGTATCCCACCACCGCCGGCTCGCACATCCTCGAGGACTTCCGGCCTCCCTACACGGCCACCTCCGTGCAGCGCCTCCTCGACGCCGGTGCGGTCCCGGTGGGCAAGACCAACTGCGACGAGTTCGCCATGGGCTCGTCGACGGAGAACTCCGCGTTCGGTGGCGTCGGCAACCCGTGGGACCCCGAACGCGTACCCGGCGGCAGCAGCGGTGGCAGCGCGGCGGCGGTCGGCTCCGGCATGGTCCCGGTCAGCTACGGAACTGACACCGGCGGTTCGATCCGTCAGCCGGCGTCGCTGTGCGGAATCGTGGGTTTCAAGCCGACGTACGGGCGGGTGTCGCGCTACGGGCTGATCGCGTTCGCGTCATCGCTCGACCAGGTGGGCCCGTTCGCCAACACCGTGGAGGACGCCGCCGCCGCCTACACCGCGGTCGCCGGCCACGACCCACGTGACAGCACGTCGGTGCGCGACGCCGTCGACGACCCGCTGGCGGTGCTGGCCAGAGGCGTCGCGGGGATGCGCCTCGGGGTGCCGCGCGAGTACATGGGCGAGGGGATCGAGCCCGGTGTGCGCGCGCGGGTGACGGCGGCCATCGGGATCCTGGAGGGACTGGGGGCCTCGATCCACGAGGTGTCGCTGCCGAGCACCGACCTCGGCCTGTCGACCTACTACATCATCGCGCCCGCGGAATGCTCGTCCAACCTGGCGCGGTACGATGGCATTCGCTTCGGCCGTCGGGTCGACCGGCCGTCGGTGACCGAGATGCTGATGCGCACGCGCGACGAGGGGTTCGGCGACGAGGTCAAGCGCCGCGTCATGCTCGGGACCTACGCACTCAGCAGTGGCTACTACGACGCCTACTACCGGCGCGCGCAGAAGGTGCGCACCCTGATCGCACGGGAGTTCGACACCGTGTTCGAGGGTGTCGACGCTCTCGTCTGCCCCACCTCACCCAAGGTGGCGTTCACCGCCGGCGCCATCCAGGACCCGGTGGAGATGTACCTCAACGATGCGTTGACCATCCCGGTGAACCTGGCCGGGCTGCCCGGCATCTCACTCCCGTGTGGTTTCAGCGACAACCTGCCTGTGGGCCTGCAGGTGATCGCGCCGCGGCTGTGCGACGCGCGCGTGCTCCAGGTCGCCGCTGCCTACGAGCAGGCCACCGAGTGGCACACGCTCCGGCCACCGATGGTGGCGGCCGCATGACCATGGAGGCGGTCCGCGACGACATTCTCACCCGGTACCAACCGGTCATCGGCCTGGAGGTGCATGCGCAGCTGCTCACCGAGAGCAAGATGTTCTGCTCCTGCAGCGCCGCCTACATCGACGCGCCGCCCAACAGCAACACCTGCCCGGTGTGTTTGGGGCTGCCCGGCGCGCTGCCGGTCATCAACCGGCGCGCGGTGGAGTTGACGGTGCGCACGGCGCTGGCGCTGGGCTGCCGCATCCCTCCCTTCACCAAGTTCGACCGCAAGAACTACTTCTATCCCGACCTGCCCAAGGGCTACCAGATCTCGCAGTACGACCTGCCGATGTCCTTGGACGGCCACCTGCTGTTCGTCGTCGACGGCGTACCGACGCGCTGCGGCATCACGCGGGTGCACCTCGAGGAGGACACCGGCACCATGCAGCACGCCGGCGACGTGCTCCAGGAGGCGAAGGCGTCTTTGGTCGACCTCAACCGCTGCGGGGTTCCGCTGATGGAGATCGTCGGCGAGCCCGACCTGCGCAGCGCCGACGCCGCTCGCGAGTACCTGGTGCGCCTGCGCCAGATCCTCATGTACATCGGCGTCAATGACGGCAACCTCGAGCAGGGCTCGCTGCGATGCGACGCCAATGTCTCTCTGCGCCCGATCGGCGTGGAGGAGATGGGGACCAAGGTCGAGGTCAAGAACATGAACTCCTTCCGGGCGGTCCACCACGCCATCGTGTACGAGATCCGGCGCCAGGCCGAGGTGCTCGACGGTGGTGGGTCGCTGCTCCAGGAGACGCGAGGGTGGGTGGACGTGAGAGGCGCCACCATCTCCCAGCGCAGCAAGGAAATGGCTCACGACTACCGATACTTCCCCGAGCCGGACCTGCCGCCGCTGCAGCTGGACAGTGTGTTCGTCGACCGCGTTCGAGGCGAGATTCCCGAGCTGCCGCAGGCTCGCGCCGCCCGCTTCATGGAGCAGTACACCCTGTCGCTGTACGACGCCGAGGTGCTCACCGCCACCCGCGAGGACGCCGACACGTACGAGGCGCTGGTCGCGGCCGGGGTTACTGCCAAGAATGCCGTGAACTGGCAGATGGGCGATGTCGCCGCCCTCGCCAACAGCCACCGTGTGCCGCTGGCACAAAGCGGTCTCGGCGTCGCCGGTCTGGCCGCACTGCTCTCCCTCCTGGAGGGTGGCACCATCAACGGGCCCACCGCCAAAGCCCTGCTGGAGGAGCTGTACCTCACCGGCGGTGACCCCGCTGCCATCGTCAGCGAGCGGGGTCTGGGCCAGGTGGGCGATGAGGCAACGCTGCGCGCCCTTGTCGACGAGGTGATGGCCGCCAACCCGCAGGCCGTTGCCGACTTCCGGGGCGGGAAGACCCAGGCGCTGGGCAGCCTCGTCGGTACGGTGATGAAGGCCACCGCGGGACGTGCCGACGCGCGCCTGGTGACCGCCATCCTCCATGAACGTCTCGCCGGCTGACACCTCGCCGCCCCGGCCCCGGCACTTTCGCGGCGAACAGTTCACGGTCACCGTCGGGCCGATGGTGCACGGCGCGGTCTGCCTGGCGCGGCTGGACGACGGCACCTCGCTGATGGTCGACGGCGCGATCCCCGGCGAGACGGTCGCCGTTGCCCTCCACCACCGCAAGGGGAGCCTGTGGTTCGCGGACACCGCGGAAGTGCTCGCCGCGTCGCCTCACCGCGTGGCCGCTCCCTGCCCGTACGTGGGCACGTGCGGCGGCTGCCAGCTCCAGCACGTGTCGTACCCGCGGCAGCTGGCGCTGAAGAGGGAGATCGTCGTCGACGCGATGAGGCGACAGCACGTCGTGCACGGGGAGATCGCCGTGCACGGCATGGACGACCCGTGGAGGTACCGGTGGCGCGGGGAGTTCCACGTGGTGCCCGGCAATGACGGGCTCGCCGACGCCGGGCTGGGGTTCAACCGGATGCGCAGCTGGACGGCGGTGGCCGTCGACGACTGCCTGATCCACCACCCGCGCATCACCGATTCGTTGCCGGGGCTCCGGTCGCTGGTCCGCACGGTCGCCGCCACTTCGCTGACCGCGCTCCACCTCACCGTCGGCGAGGACGGCGCCGAGCTGTTGCTTCGCCCCAAACCGCGTGACGCGCTCGACGCGGCGGCCATCGACGGGCAGGCCCTCGCCGAGAATGACCGGTGGAGCACCACCTCCACCACCATGCGCTGGCGCGGTCACAGCTTTCGGGTCTCGCCGGAGTCGTTCATCCAGGTGAACTGGACGCAGATGGACGTTCTGTACGGGCTCGCGCTCGACGGCATCGGCGCCTGCGACGGAGCCACCGTGGTGGATGCGTACGCGGGGATCGGGGTGCTGGCATGCGAGCTGGCTTTGCGCGGCGCCACGGTCGTGTGCATCGAGAGCAACCGCGACTCCGCGCGCCTCGGAGTGCTGAACGCGCAGATGAACGGGTGCGACGCGGCGGTGCGCTACCTCGCGGAGCCGGTGGAGGAAGTGGTCGCCAGGGCGGGTGTGGGCGCGGACGCGGTACTTCTCGATCCGCCGCGCGCCGGTTGCGACCCTCGTGTCACGGCGTGGCTGGCGCTGGCGGGGCCCGCGCGCATCGTGTACGTCTCGTGTGACCCCGCGACACTGGCGCGCGACCTGCGCATGCTGACCGTCTCCGGGCCGTACACCGTCGACAGCGTTGCCGTCGTTGACATGTTCCCGCAGACGCACCACGTCGAGACGGTGGCGGTTCTCAGCCGGTCCGACCACGCCGCGCCGCCGGCCACCGGCGGCTGAGTGCTCCGTGCGCGTCGTGTGGCGTCAGTCGGCGAGTGTGCCGTCGGGCGCCGGGTCACGGTCATCATCGAGGTCGTCGAACGGTCCCGGCTGTGGTTCCGGCCGGTGATGGTGGACGTAGGTGACGTCGAACAGCCTTTCCCCGGCGGTCTCCCCGGTGGCGCTGCGCCGGCTGACGACGATGTAGGCCAGCGCGATGCCGAGCACGATGACGAACACGTCGTAGCGGCCCTCGGGAAGGATGGTGAAACGGAAGTGCAGCACCACCCTGGTGAGCCTGTCGAAGCCGGCCAGGACGGTGGCGACGATGCCGGCGTCGACCGCGCCGGCAAGCAGGAAGCGGTCGCGCCTGCGAATTGCCTGGAACGGACCCAGCTCGGGCTCACGCCGCGGGTCGGGGGCACGCCGCGCCGCCCGGTACGCGATCAGCCCCACCGCCACCAGCAGCCCCCCGCTGAGCGCGAAGTTGAACAGCTGCGCCTCGACCGCGGTGAGCGCGTGTTCCGCCGGCACTCCCACCACGTAGCCGAGCCCGGTCAGGACCGCCACCCAAGCGAGGATGGCGGGCACGTTGGCCTCCCAGAACGTGCGCAACGGCACCCCCGTCGCGCCCGCGCACAGGGTCGCGTACACACGGATCCCCGGGATCACCCGGGTCAGCGCCAGGTGGCGCGCGTCGGTGGCGGCGATGCGCCGGCTGGCCCGGTCGAACGCCTTGCTGGCGTGCAGGATCTCGGCGACGCGGCGCAGCCGTCGCGGACCCACACGGCGGGCCCACGCGTAGGCCGTGAAAGAGCCGCCGAGGAGCGCGGCGCAGGCAATGGGATAGAAGACGAACGGGTTGAGCTCGCCGGACGCGATCAGCAGGCCGGCGACGATGAGCAGCACCTCGTTGGGGATGAACGGAAGCGGAACGCCGGCCTCATCGACGAAGAGCAGGACGCAGAGCAGCACAGTCGCAATGGCACCGTGCAGGCCCGTGAGAAATGTCATGGGGCTTCGGAGGATAGCCCCGCGGCGCCCTCCCGCCCTTGGCTATACTCCGTACGTCTGTTCGGCGTGACGGCGTGGAGTGAGAATGGTCGGTGAGCCGGTGATCGCGGCAGCAGAGGAAAGCGAGCCGTTCGTCCACCTGCACACCCACACCGAGTACTCGCTGCTCGACGGCGCGGCTCGCATTCCCGACCTGGTGGCAACGGCCAAGCGGCACGGCCAGCCGGCGATCGCGATCACCGACCACGGCGCGCTCTACGGAGCCGTCAAGTTCTATACAGCGGCTCGCGCGGCCGGCATCAAACCGATCATCGGTTGCGAGATGTACATGGCGCCGCGGTCGCGTCACGACAAGGAAGGCCGCACCGACCGCGACCCTAACCACCTGATCCTGCTGGCGCGCAACGAGACCGGTTACCGCAACCTCATCGAGCTGGTCACGCGTTCGCACATCGAGGGCTACTACTACAAGCCCCGCATTGACAAGGAGCTGCTCGCCGAGCACGCCGAGGGCCTCGTCTGTCTCTCCGCGTGCATCGGCGGCGAGCTTCCCCAGGCGATCCTGTCCGGTGACATGGACGCCGCCGAGCGCGTGGCGCGCCAGCACATCGACATCTTCGGTGCGGACAACTATTTCCTCGAGCTGCAGAACCACGGCATTCCCGAGGAGGACGCCATCCGCGAAGGGCTGGTGGAGGTCGCGCGGCGCACCGGCCAGCCACTGGTGGCCACCAACGACTCGCACTACGTCGCCGTCGACGACGCCGAGGCCCACGACATCCTGCTCTGCATCCAGACGCAGGCGCGGCGCGACGATGAAAAGCGGTTCCGCTTTCACGGACCGGAGTTCCACGTCGCCACCGGGGCACACATGCGCGAGCGCTTCGCCGCCTATGGCGAGGCGGTGCGCAACACACTCGCGGTGGCCGACCTCTGCTCACTCGAGCTGCAGCTGGGGCGCAACCTGCTGCCGAGCTACTCGCCCATCCCCGAGGGACACACGGCGGAGTCGTACCTCGGCGAGCTGTGCGAGGCCGGGTTGAGCGAGCGCTACGGCGACGGCATCACCGCCGAGGCCCGCGAGCGGCTGGCCATGGAGCTCGACGTCATCCGTTCGACGGGCTTCGCACCCTATTTCCTGATCGTCTGGGACCTGATCCGGGCCGCGCGCTGCGACGGCGTGGTGGTGGGGCCGGGGCGGGGGAGTGCCGCCGGGTCGCTGGTGGCGTACGTGCTGCGCATCACCAACATCTGCCCCCTGCGCTACGGCTTGATCTTCGAGCGTTTTCTCAACCGCGAACGGGTGGAGATGCCCGACATCGACATCGACTTCGACGACCACCGCCGCGACCGCGTTCTCAAGTACGTGCAGCAGAAGTACGGTGAGGACCACGTCGCCCAGATCATCACCTTCGGCACCATGGCGGCCCGCGCGGCGATCCGCGACGTGGGCCGCGCGCTCAACGTGCCGCTACCCGACGTCGACCGCCTCGCCAAGCTGGTGCCGGTCAGCGTGGGCATCACGCTCGAGCGCGCCATCGCCGGCAGTCGTGACCTTCGCGAGCTGTACGAAGGCGAGGGCTGGGCGCGCCAGGTGATCGACAACGCCCGGCGCCTGGAGGGTATCTGCCGCAATGCGTCCACGCATGCCGCGGGCGTGGTGATCGGTGCCGAGCCGCTGGCCAACCTGGTGCCGTTGCAGCGGTCCACCACCGGTGACCGCACCAACCCGGTGACCATGTTCGACATGCAGAGCATTGCGCAGGTGGGTCTGCTGAAGATCGACTTCCTCGGGCTCTCCAACCTCACCGTCATCGATGATGCGTTGCACATCATCGAAGCCACGCGTGGGCAGCTCATCGACATCGACGCCATCCCACTCGACGACCCCGCCACGTACGCCCTGCTGAGCAGAGCCGACACCCACGGCGTCTTCCAGTTCGAGGCCACGTTCGCCAAGCGGATCCTCATCGACATGCAGCCCCGCTCGGTCGAGGACCTCAGCGTCGCCGGCGCGCTCAACCGACCCGGGCCGATCGAGGGTGGCGTCGTCGACCTGTACATCAAGCGCAAGCGCGGCGAGCTGCCGGTGGAGTACCCGGCCGGGTTGGAGCCACTCCTCGAGCCGGTGCTCGCGGAGACCCACGGCACCATCGTGTACCAGGACCAGGTGATGAAGATCGCCCGGGCGGTGGCGGGCTTCAGCCTCGGGGAAGCCGATCTCCTGCGCGGCGCGATGGGCAAGAAGCTGAAGGACAAGATGGCTCAGCAGCGCCAGAAGTTTCTCGCCGGGGCGGAAGCCAACGGGGTCGCCCCGGTGCGTGCGGCCGAGCTCTTCGACCTCATGGCGCACTTCGCCGGGTACGGCTTCAACAAGGCGCACTCGGTCGCCTACGGGCTGATCTCGTACCAGACCGCCTTTCTCAAAGCCAACTTCCCGCTGGAGTTCATGACCGCGCTGCTCAACAGCCGCGCCGGTGACTTCGACAAGCTGAAGCAGAGCATTCTCGACGCTCACGCCCACGGCCTTCTCGTCCACCCGCCCGACATCAACCGCAGCGATGCCGGCTTCTCGGTCGGCGACATCGCCGCGGGCGAGATCCTCTTCGGGCTGCAGCACATCAAGAACGTCGGCGCACATGTCACCGAGGCGGTGATCGCGGCACGCGACGCGGGCGGGCCTTTCAGTGGGCTGCTCGACGTGTGCCTGCGCGTGGAGAGCCGTGACCTCAATCGTCGCGTCATGGAGTCGTTGATCCGCTGCGGCTCCATGGACGAGTTCGGCAACCGCAACGCCCTGCTGCGTCAGCTGGACAGCTGCATGGACCACGCCGCCGCTGTGCGCCGCGAGCGTGACCTCGGCCAGACGTCGCTGTTCGGCGACTCGATCGACATCGTCGGCACCCTGGTTCCGCCCATCGCGGACATACCCGGCGGCCCGGATGGTGACGACTCGTGGCTGACCTGGGAGCGGGACCTGCTCGGGATGTACCTCAGCGACCATCCCCTGCGCCGCCTGGCGTCGACCCTCCAGGAGCGGGTGGACACCTCGCTGAACGAGCTCGGCCCGCACCTCGACGGTCTCATCGTGCAGGTGGGCGGCTGCATCCGGGACGTGCGCGCCTTCGTCCCCCGCAAGAGCAGCACCGGGCGGCGCATGGCGTTCGTGCAGATCGAGGACCTGACGGGGTCATGCGAGGTGGTGGTCTTCGACCGTGTCTTCGAGGATGTCGCCGAACTGCTCCGGCCCGATGCCGTGGTGGTGATCCGGGGAAAGGTGGAGCTGGGGCGGCCCGCGCCGAACGCTGCCGTCACCGCTGGGAGTGAGGTCGAGGAACAGGACGCGGAGCCCGCCAAGATCCGTGCCGACGTGATCTACGCCATCGATGACGCACGGCTAGTGGCGTGGCGGCGCAACACCACCGTCCACATGCGCCTGCGCAGGACCCAGGATGCCCTGCTCGGACCGTTGCGCCAGGCGGTCGCTGACCACCGCGGGGACTCGCCGGTGGTCGTCCACATCGAGACCGATGAGGCGGTGGATGACGTGGCGCTCGACCAGGCCTTCAATGTCGACCCAGGCCCCGGCCTGGAGCGCACCGTCGAGGGTTTGCTGGGGCCGGGCTCGTACCGGGTGGAGACCCGCCGCGACCGAGCGCCCGAACGCGAGACGTGGGGCGCCGGCCGACGCTAGACGTCCCTGGCCCGGCCGGCTCAGAACACGCCGAGCGAGTTGAACAGGGTGCGCCCCAGGAAATACAGCACCAGGAACGCCAGGAACGCCAGGAACGCGCCTCCGTCCACCGACGTGCTGCGGGGGACCACACCTGCGAAGGGCCGGACGATGGGGTCGCTGAAGCGGCGCACCATCATCACCATCGGGTGCCATGGGTCGGCATGAAGAAACGACAGGACGACGCGTACGAAGAGCACCACGCAGACCACGATGAGGATGCCCAGCGCCACCTGGCGTACCAGGGACAGCAGCGCGGTGCCCACCGACAGCGAGTGGGTGTACAGCAACGAGTCGGCCACCTGCTGCAGCACGTAGATGGTGACCAGTGCCAGCAGCGGGGAGAAGTCGATGCCGCTGAAGCTCGGCAGCATATGGCGGAAGGGCCGCAGGATGGGGTCGACGATGCGGCGCAGCCACCGCGCGATCGGGTTCCACGGACTGATCGGCAACCACGACAGCATCACGCGCGCAAAGATCAACAGTTCCACGACGTAGAAGACGACGTCGACGATCTGCCCGATCGACGCAGTGCTCACGTCGCCCGCGGCGCGGTGTCGACCCGGCGCCGCCACACCAGGAACACCACCGGCGCAACGGCCACCAGGATGACGATCGCCGTCCACTGCGCGTGGTGCAGACCCAGCCCGATCACCGGCTCGCTGGCGCGGAACTGGAAGAGAATGAGCTGGCTGATCGCATACAGAGGAATGTACGCCACTGCCAGTGCTCCGTAGCGCACACCGCGCCGGCGCAGCGCGAACAGCACCACGCCGATGGCGATGGTCCCGAGGGCCTCATACACGGCCGCGGGCTGGTATGAGGGGCAGCTCATCGACGTGCACAGCTGAAAGCCGCTCTGCAGGACCGCGTGTGGGTTGGTGTAGGCCGTGGCCCATGGGAGCGTGCTCTGTGCCCCGAGGATGTCACCGTTGATGACGTTGCCGATGCGGCCGATCGGCTGTCCGACCACCGCGAAGATCACCGACGCATCCCACAGGAGCCACATCGAGATGTGGTTGCGCCAGGCGAAGATCGCGGTGGTGGCGAGGCCGGTGACGATGGCGCCGAAGAAGGCCATGCCACCCTCCCACACCGCGATGATGCGCACCGGGTCGCGCAGGTAGTCGCCGAGGTTGGGTTGCTGCACCACGTAGTACAGACGCGCGCCCAGCAGGCCGAAGACGATGGTCCAGATCAATGCGCGCTCCGCGGTCGACCGTGACAGTCCGCGTGCCTCGACGTGGGGCAGCACGCCGTACCGGAACGCCACCAGGAACGCGATCGCGTACATCACGCCGTACCAGTGAATGGGCACGCTGCCAATGTGCAGCACGGGGTCGATCCCTACGCGGATGATGGCGGCCGCAGGAAGCGGAGAGAATGGCATCACTGCCGATCATCCTCGACAGGTTGGCGGGGCTGCACTCGGATGATGCGGTAGCCGGCGTGTGATGCCAAGCGCGTGCAGGCGAATCCCTCCCCGGCCAGCCAGCGGGCCAGCGAGTCCGACCCGAGGTGCCGGTGCACCACCAGGTACGCGGCGCCCTGCGGGGTGAGACGGTCGAGCCAGTGGGCCAACATCGGGTGCAGCACGCTCAGACCGACCCGCACCGGAGGGTTGGAGTAGATGGCATCGAAGGTCACCGCCGGTGAGACCTGGTCCGGGGTGGCCGCCACGATGCCGGAAGCGCCCGCAGCTACCGCGTTGATCCGTGTGAGCTCAAGCGCGCGCTGGTTGACGTCCACCGCCCACACCCGAGCGCCAGGTGAACGCAGCGCCAGCGTCACGCCGATCACCCCATAGCCACAGCCGAGGTCGAGCAGCTCGCCGGCGGTCGGCGGTGGCGGCGCGCGGCGGAGCAGGAACCGCGTGCCGGCGTCGACGCGGTCGGCCGCGAACATGCCGCTGTCGGTGGTGAGCCGCAGGTCCACGTCCGGGAGGACGAGGCTGACATCGCGGCGCTGCGAGCGGGCTGCAGGCTCGGCGTCGAAGTAGTGCGGCACGACGGGCATTGTCGGCGTCCGCTCACCGGCGGGCGTTTCGGCCGGAGCCGGCGGAGCGGTTCTCGCCTCCGGGGCGGGACGTGCCAACGCTGTTCTTTTGGCGGCCACGAGGTTCCCCCGCACGCATACTCCCCGCTGTGAACGAGGCGCTCGTCTGGATGCAGTGGGCGGTGGGTGCCTCGCTGGTGCTGCTCGCCGCCATCACCTTCTCCGACTGGACCCGCCACGGCGGCCGCAGTCGCCGATACCTGGCGCTCACAGTCGGCCTGCTCGGGCTCGTCTCCGTCCTCGGGCAGGTGTCCAGAGTGGCGCCCTCGGCGCACCCAACGCTGTCCGTCGTCGACCTGGTGATCTTCATGGGCTCGGCGTTCAGCCTGGTCCTGTTCAAGCACTCGGTCATTCCCGGACCGCAGTGGGCGACGCGGCTGCTCGGGCTGGCCGCCGCGGCGGTGACGGCGGCGGCGATCGTCGTCAACCTTGCGTTCGGGGTCCCGCCCCCCCCGAGCACGGCGGGGCCGCCCGAGCACTTCGGTCCCGCGCTGTGGACGGACATCGCCCTGGTGCTGGTCTGGTGCCTGCTCGTCGGCCTCTCGATCGTGCAGCTCTGGCTCGCGTCTGGCGACCTGCCGCGGGTGCAGAAAGCACGACTGCGGGCATTGAGCCTCGGGTTCACCGGCATCATCGTGGCGCTGATCGGCGACGTGGCAGCCGCGGGCGCAACCCAGGGCGTGGGTTTCCAGCTGGCCCTCGAGTCGATCGTGGTGATCAGCATTCCCATGCTGGGTGTGGCGTTCAGCCCGCCGGCATGGCTACGCCGTCTCTGGCATGAGGGCGAGGAGGTGCAGTTCCGAGGCGCTCTCAACGACCTTCTGCTGTACTCGCCCGACGTGGCCACGCTCTGCCAGCGGGTGTTGGAGTGGCCCTCACGGTTGCTCGGCGCCCGCGCGGCGATCATCGCGCTCAACGGCAAGGTCATCGCCGCCGACGGCCTGGACCCGGAGGCGGCGAACCGCCTCCACAACGAGCTCGAGCCGTTCCGCGAGTCCGGTCGCCGCTCGCTGGTCAGCTCTGCCGGCCCGACTGCGGTGGCGCCGCTGCGATCGCGCGCCGGTGAGGGGTACATCGCGGTGGTCGGTGGCCCGTTCACACCGCTGCTCGGCACCGAGGAAGTGCTCCGGCTTGACCAGTACCGCGTGTCGATCACGCTGGCGCTGGACCGCGTGCACCTCGGCGAGGGAATGCGTCGCAACGCCGAGCTGCTCGACCTCGCATACGACCCGATCCTCACGTGGGACTTCCACACGCGCGCCATCCAGTACTGGAACCGCGCGGCGGTCGACCTCTTCGGGTTCAGCGAGGACGATGCGATCGGCAAGGACCCCCAGCAGCTGATCGACACGCAGTTCCCGGAGCCGCTCGACGGTATCCTGGAAACACTGGAGGCCGACGGGCACTGGGAAGGCGAGCTGGTCCAACGCACCAAGGATGGCAATACCCTGCGGATCAGCGCTCGATGGGCACTGCAACGGGACATGGCCGGCCGGCCCAGCTCGGTGTTCGAGATCGACCGCGACATCAGCGCCGACAAGGAGGTGGCCGAACAGCTGCGTCGTGCTCGCGACCTCGCCGAGCAGGCAAGCAGGGCTAAGAGCGAGTACCTGTCGCGTATGAGCCACGAGCTGCGCACGCCGCTGGCCGCGATGCTCGGCTTCGGCGACCTGCTCGAGATGCGTGAGCCGCGCGACGACCAGCGACTGGCCATCGACGCCATCCAGCGCGCCGGCGCCCACTTGCTGAGCCTGGTCAACGATGTGCTCGACATCGCGCGGATCGAGTCCGGCCGGGAGTCGCTGTCGCTGGCGCCGGTTGAGGTGCACGCCCTGCTGCTTGAATGCGCACGCCTGGTGTCGCAGGCAGCCATCGAGCGCGGCATCGAGCTCAGGGTCGAGGTTCTCCAGGAGGAGGCGTTCCATGCGCGTGCGGACCGCCAGCGTCTCGTCCAGGTTGTCCTCAACCTTCTCTCCAACGCGATCAAATACAGCGACAGCGGAAGCCACGTTGCCCTCACGGCAGCGGTCGTCGACGGCGACGTCGAGATCGCCGTCCGAGACGACGGCCCGGGCCTCGACGACGGCGAGCAGGCGCGCCTGTTCCAGCCCTTCGAGCGCCTCGGGGCGGAGCGCGGCCCGGTGCAGGGAACCGGGCTCGGGCTCTCGCTCTGCCTCCAGCTGACCGCGGCGATGGGGGGCACGATCGGCGTGCGCAGCGTCAAGGGCGAGGGGGCGACGTTCTGGATCAGGCTCCGCCTCGCCACCGGTAATGACGAGGCGTCGGTAGTCCCGGCGGTCGTGCCCGCGCTCCTGAGAGATGCCGATCCCGACAAGACGGTGCTCTACGTCGAGGACAACCTGGCCACCGTCGGGCTGGTGGAGTCGATCTTCGCCCTTCGCCCCAACCTTCGGCTGATCACGGCGCTGCAGGGCGGTCTTGCCGTGGACCTGGCGCGCGAGCACCGCCCCGACCTGGTCATCCTCGACCTGCACCTCCCCGACATCAACGGCGACGAGGTGATGCACCGCCTGCGCACCGACCCGCGCACCGCCCAGATCCCGGTGGTGATCTACAGCGCCGATGCCAGCCAGGCACAGATCGACCGGCTGTTGGGGGAGGGAGCGGTGGCGTACCTCACCAAGCCGGCGCGGGTGATCGAGTTCCTTGGGATGCTCGACCGCATCCTCGCCGGCACGACGTCGAAGGTCAGGGCGTAGGAGGCCGGTACGGGAGGTCGGGGCTTCCGTTGGCTGGGCTTGCGCCTGGAAGAGTTTCCTGCCTCAGCGACGTGAGGCCGGGTCGTCGTCTGCCAGCCACAGGGCGGCGCGTGGGCAGGCGGCGACCGCGTCGTTGGCGAGCTCGAGGAGGCGCCCGGTCAAAGGGCGGCCGTCGATGATGGGGTAGCCCCAGTCGTCGAGCGTGATGCGCTCGGGGAGCAGCTCCGAGCACATGCCGAAGGCGTCGCAGCGGATGGGGTCGACCCGGACGCGGCTCATCGTTTGGCCGCCCAGTCCGGGGTGGGCAGGATGGAGGCGGTGTCCCGGTCGCAGCGGCGACGGCGGAGGTGGCTGGCGACATCACCGGTGAAGGTGCGCAGCGCGCTGCTCAACATCACCAGCGCACCGTCGGGATGGTGGCAGGCCCCGCGCCCGGCGATCTGCCCGATCCAGCGCTCGAGCCGCTCTGTATCCCGGGGCCGGGCGGTGCCTTGGGCCAGTGCGGCCATGGTGGTGGCCAGCGAGGCCAGGCCGTGCTCGCAGGGTCCGCACTGATGGGCACTCTCGCGGGCCAGGAACGCCATGATCGCCGCCGTCTGGCTGACACCGCAGCTGGCATGGGGGAACACCGCAACCACACCGCTGCCGATGGGTACGTC
>JALYTM010000004.1:0-1202 GCA_030854305.1 Candidatus Dormiibacterota bacterium | reverse complement strand
CGACCCCGATGCGCAGGTCCCAGGCGTCCTGGGCGGGGATCCAGCGCCCGAAGTAGCCACCGACGAGCACCGCCGACACCGAGCCGACGGCTCCGCCGGCGCGGCTCACCACCTGTGCCACCGTCGAGCCGCACGCAACCTCGAACACGCCGCGCTCGTGGATCGACCCGGCAGTGGTGACCAGCTCCGAACCCGGGGCCTCGGCAATGCCCAGTGCCCTGAACCAGTCGGCACCGTGTCGAGCGATGAGTGCCGACTGCGCGAGCGTGTCGACGTTCTGGACCAGGGTGGGCCGGCCTCCCACGCCGCGTTCGAAGGGCCGTGGCGGTGTGAGAGCCGGACGGGCGGCATGGCCGTTGGCCACCGCCACTGCCGCGGTCTCCTCACCGGCGACGTAGCGCTGCGGGCCTCGGACCACGCTGATCGGCGGATCCGACTCGCCGGCTGCCCGCCGCTCTGCGATCGCCGCGGACACGACGGCGTGGACGTCGTCCGCCGCGCGCGATATGT
Organism: Candidatus Dormiibacterota bacterium; assembly: GCA_030854305.1. Taxonomy (GTDB): domain Bacteria; phylum Chloroflexota; class Dormibacteria; order Aeolococcales; family Aeolococcaceae; genus Aeolococcus. Next base: position 692 of record JALYTM010000004.1, on the reverse strand, counting down.
AGAACACAGCGCGCCGCGCCCCGACCGCGTCGGCGGCGATGGCGAGGCCGTCGAGGACCAGGTGCGGCCTGGTCCGGAGCAGCAGGTGGTCCTTCTCGCTCAGCGGCTCGGTCTCGGCCCCGTTGGCGAGCACCACTGCGTCACCGCCGGATCTGTCCGCCACCGCATGCCACTTGCGCCAGGTGGGGAACGACGCGCCACCGCGGCCGCGCAGCCCGGCCTTCTCCAGCGCGTCGATGATCGCGGTGGGCTGTGGGTGAGGGCGCTCGCCGAAGCGGGCGCGGTGGGCGGCAAGGGTCTCAGCCCCCGCAGCCGGCGGCGGTCCGCCGAGGAGGCGGGGGAGGGCAGGCGTCGCGATCACTGCCCGGCCGCCGCCGTCTGCATCTGCCCGGACAGCGAGCCATCCTGGTTCTGCGTCAGCTGGATGGTCACGCCCGTGGTGCCGCAGGTGGCGGTGACGGTGTTGGATATCACCGCCGGGACGTTGCAGAGCCTCACGCCGTGCTCGGTCAGCAGCAGCGTGCCCCGGGAGCCGGTGCGGGCGACCGCGATGACGATGTGAAGGTTGGCGTCGCGCGCGTCGACCAGGCTGGCCTCCACGCCGCCGCTCGACGTTTGCGTGACCGTGCCGCTGATCGTGTCGCTCAGGTTGGTCGGCACCGACGGCGCCGGGGTTGCGCTCGGCGTGGGGC
>JALYTM010000155.1 GCA_030854305.1 Candidatus Dormiibacterota bacterium | reverse complement strand
CTCCATGTCTGTCCCAGCATTGAGGGCGAGGCGGGCGGCGTCGGCACCATCGGCGGCAAGGCCGTGGGCGATCAGCTCCTGGACGGCGGTGTAGTCACTGTCGATGAAGCCTTGGAAGCCCCACTGATTCTTGAGGATTTGGGTCTCGGTGTACGGGTTGGCCGTGGCCGGGACGCCGTTGAGCGCATCGAACGCCGACATCACCGAACCGACGCCGGCATCGACTGCGGCCTTGAAGGGTGGCAGGTACAGATTCCACAGGCGCTGAATGGACATGTCTGCGGTGTTGTAGTCCCGGCCGCCCTCAGGTTGCCCGTAGGCAACGAAGTGCTTGAGGGTGGCGATCACCTTGTTCGAAGCGGCCATGTCCTGCTGTCCGGCGGCGTTGTCCTGAGATCCCATGACCCGGGCAACGGCGAACGCCGATCCCACGAAGGGATCCTCGCCTGCGCCCTCGGCCACCCGTCCCCATCGGGGATCATGGCTGACGTCGATCATCGGTGCGAACACCTGCTTGATGCCGTTGTGCGCTGACTCGTCAGCTCCCACCGACGCATCGGTCCGGCCGATGCTGGGATCGAAGCTGCTCGCCTCCCCAAGCGGGATCGGGAAGATCGTGCTGTACCCATGGATCGTGTCCAGGCCAAAGATGAGCGGGATGTGCAGCCGCGATTGGTCCACGGCCACGTGCTGAAGAGCGTTGATGTTGTCGGCGCCGGTGAGGTCCAGGACGGCGCCGAGCATGCCCTTCTTCGCCTGCGTCTCCAGGACACCGGGGGGCTGTGGGACCTGCTGCTGAAGCTGTCCGAGCTTCTCGGCAAGGGTCATTTTCGACATCAGTGCGTCGACCTTGTGCCGGGTGATCTCCGCGGGGGTCTCGGCGGCCGACCGTGTCGTCAGCCCTCCCCCCGGACCGCCGACAGAACCGACGATGACGAGGCCAAGCCCGACCAGGAACAATTTACGGCGTCCGCTGTGCACTTCAACTCTCCACTCGATGGTTGTGTGAACCCCGTGAGCCTGGGCTTGCGGCCTCGGAGAGTCAAGGTGTGGTCAACTCAAGGAGCCGTCGGCAGACGCGCCTCGCGCCATCACCGAGCGCCTCCGTCGTTGGCCACAATGCCCGCGGCGCGTGCGGGCTCTTCCAGCGCGCCATCGCCGCCAGAGGCGGGCGCCGCGGGCTCTTGATGCAGCAACGTAGTTTCGTTCGGGCGAAAGACGGTCTGCGCGATGAACGTCGGCACCAGCGCGGTCAGAACCACCACGGTCACGAGCACCGAATATTGGGACCGGTCAATGTAGCCGTGCGTGTATCCGAAGAGCGCGGAGATCGAGCCGAAGGTGAGGCCCGTCGACATCATCATCGTCGTGTACCACGCCTGGCGGCCGCGCAGCTTGAAGAGCCTGGTTGCCGGGAACACACCAACCACCTTGGCACCGACCTTGATGCCGAAGAAGAGGAGGATCGCGCCGATTCCCGCCGCCACGGCTGAGAGCGAGATCAGGGTTCCGGCCTTCAGAAAGAAGAAGGGCGTGAGGAAGCTCAGGGCGATGCCACGGACACGCCCGGCCAGCTTGGGGTTTTCGTGGAAGACGCCGGCTGCCACCAAGCCGAGGAGGTAGGCGGGGAGGACAGCCTCGGATCGCGCCGCCGTTGCCAGCGCGCCGAGGCCGAACAGAAGGAGGAACAGGAACTTCACCTCCGGCTCGTTGACTCCGTGGCCGAGAAACCGGATCACTGACCGAAGGACCTGCGGCAGCAGCACCAGGACGACCGCGGTGGTGGCTCCGAAGGCGATGAGGAGAGTGTTGTAGTTGGCGAAGATCACCCCGAGGGCCACGACGGTTCCGAGGTCGCAGACAAAGCAGGCGGTGAGGATGAGTTTGCCGAGGTCTGTCTTGTTGAGTCCGGTCTCGATCATCACCGCGTACACGACGGCGACCGAGGTGGTGGACAACGCGATCCCGGCGATCTGGCTCGCGTGCGGCTGCCAGTGAAAGATGTAGAGGGCGAACGCCCAGGCGGCGGCGAATGGCAGGGCAAATCCGATGCCTCCGATGGCCAGGCTCGGCGCCAGGAACCGTCGGAAGGAGGCGGGGTCGATTTCCGCCCCGGCCAGAAATGTCAGCAGGATGCTGCCGAAGCCGGCGAGGAAGTCGATCCACTGGTTGGTCGCCATTCCAAGCACGTTCCCGCCGAAGACGCCGGCCAAGATCTCCACGAGTGCTACCGAGATCCCTATGCGCGGCGAGATCGCGCTGGCCACGAAGGCCAGGCCGATCCACAGCGCAGCCACGCCGTAGACGTTGTTCAGCTGATCAAGGGCACCGACGTGGAGAGGGCAACAGCTCATGGGCGCGGACTCCTACCAGGGATGGCTGGTAGGGCCTATCAGGCGCGCGGCCGTTGCGGCGAGACCCATCGCCAGGCCCACCGAGGATGGGCCCGCGCCAAGGATAGCGGGTCTGTGGCAGACCGGCGTCCCACCGGGGGTGCGCTAGTCCTCCGGGAAGAGCCACGGTTGAGCCGCACGACCGATCCGGATTCGCATGCCTACGATCGGACGCCGGGGTCGTCGCTGGTACCGGCACGGATGCGTTCGAGGCGCTCGGCAAGGTCGGCCGGCCGGCTGAGGGCGACCATGTGGCCGCCGGGCATCACCTCGACGGGTATGCCCAGCCGCTCCGACACCACCCAGCGCTGGAACTCGAGCGGGAAGAAACGATCGCTGCTGGCCTGAAGGAATCGAGTTGGAACGCCCGGCCAGGCGTCGAGCGGCCAAGGTTCGCTGAACAGGGTGTCAAAGCGCACGGTTGGCTCACCCATGGCGATGACTTCCTTGAGCACGTCGGTTGGCACGTCGTGAAAGAACGCCTCGAAAGGATCAAATTCTGCCGGTAGCTCCAAGCCTTCACGAGCGTAGTACTCGGCTCGGGCCTTCTCATGGCCAACGTCGGCCCACCAACTGCCGGCCGACTCCCCCGGCATGGGCACCATCGCATTCAGCAGGATCAACATCGATATGCGAAGGCGGTCAGCCACCAATGGCGCGGTGAATCCCGCGAGCGAGTGGGCGACCAGGACGAGATCGGAGTGCCGATCGCCGATGGCATTGATGATGGCAGCGGCGTACTCCTCGAGCCCGGCCGAGGGATCAGCGGCGGGAAGATCCACGGGGACGACGTGATGTCCTCGTTTCCGGAGCAGCGGACCGAGGAAATTCCACGACGAGGCGCGACCGTCGGCGCCGGGGATGAGTACGTACGTTGCCATGCGTTCGGAACCATGGCGGCTCCGGGCCGTCCTGCCGTCGGTGGAGCCTGTTGTGGGACTCACGCTGCCGTCGTTGGTTGGCGCCGAGCCTCGAACTCGATGGGCGTCAGCATACCCAACGCCGAGCGTATGCGTCACTCTCTCGCGTAAGCGACTACCTTACGGAGTTGTCGTGGCGAGCCCGCTGGTTGAGACCAAGCTCTACATCCCCAAGCTGCGACGCGGCCTGGTGGCACGCCCAAGACTGAGCGAGCCCCTGAGCCGAGGGACCGAGTCCCGGCTCACGCTCATCTCCGGGCCGGCCGGCTTCGGCAAGACAACGCTGCTGTCCGAGTGGCTGGCGGCTTCCGCCGGCGAGCGGTCAGTGGCGTGGGTTTCTCTCGAACCGAGCGACAGTCAGTCCGCGTCCTTCTGGACCTATGTGATCACGGCGCTGCAGACGGCGGTGCCAGGCGTCGGCGCAAGTGCTCTCGCGCTCCTGCAGTCGACCAACCCGCCGGTCGAATTGGTCCTCACCACCTTGGTCAACGAGCTCGGCGCAGTGGCGAACGATGTTGTGCTGGTGCTCGACGACGACCACGTTGTCGACGGACACGACGTGCAGACCGGCATAAAACTCGTTTGACTCCGACCAGAAACGTGCTGCAACCGCAGCAGGTCGTCACCGCGGCCGAGGACTGATTCATGTTGTCCCCCGGTGACGGGTGTGTCGACCGCGTCAGGCGAGCAGGCGCTCCAGCGCGGGTGCGGCGCGACCGGTGCGGCGGACCTCGGCGAGTAGGTCATCAGCGAGCGAACGCATCTCTTCGGTCGCCGACCGGCTGTGGGCGGCGAACCAGAGCTCGCCGCGCGGTGAGCTCAACACTTTCCGCCAGTACCGGACAGCGAACGATTCAGGCATCCAAAGGTAGAGGGCTCTGAGGTTGAGGGGAACCTCGGTGTTGCCGGCGGTGCGTAGCCCGCGGAACCCTTCACGTGTTGCCTGCACCATGGTGCGCACGCCGCCGGCATCGGCCGCGAGGCGAGAGGCGTCGGTGTCGTGGCCATACAGTGCAAATGCAATTGGCACGACGAACGCCGCATGTGCCATGAGCCATTTCTCAATGTGGGCGCTGATGGCGACGGAGAACCCGGCCCCCTTCAGCACCGCCTCCAGCCTGTGAGCGCGAGGTGAGAACTCACCACTGAATTCCCCGAGCATCGTCTTCTGCTGGCTGATGAGTGCGTACTTGACCAAGTGACCTTCCCTGGTCCCGCCGACGGCGGGAAAGCCGAACATGGCCCGTCTCCCGAGTGGGCGCACCAACTCAGCCCCGCGAGTGCCCGTGTTGCCGAAGAAAACCACGTCCGACCCGTCGGTCATGGCCACCAGGATCGGCAGCGTGGATTGAATCTGCCCCGAGCGCACCGGGACCAACACGACGTCGTAGGGTCGGGCCGCGTCCGGTTCGCTCACGGCGGCCACAGGAAACTCGTTGCGTTCGCCGGACTCCGCGTTTTCGAGCAGCAGCCCCACTCTCTGCAGCTCGGAAAGGCGGTGGCCTCGAGCCAACATCGTCACGTCATGACCGGCCTCGATCAGCTTCCCTGCGTACACGCTGCCGATGACACCCGCGC
>JALYTM010000154.1:1233-4925 GCA_030854305.1 Candidatus Dormiibacterota bacterium | reverse complement strand
CGACGGCGTCACAGGCCATCTTGTGGCCGCGGGCGACGTCGAAGGCGCGGCCGCCGCACTGGGGACGGTGAGCCTGCTGGCGCGCGCCGCGTGCCGGGAGCACGCGCGCACCGCACTCAGCCTCGACGACGCCGTCTCCGCCCACGAGGAGCTGTACACGCGTCTGCCCACGACGCTCTGAGCGGCGCGGCGTTCAGCCGCCGACCGTGATCGTCCCCGTCATGTAGTTGTGGATGTCGCAGTGGAATGAGTATGTGCCCGGCTTGGTGAAGGTGACCGCGTACGACGTGTTGGGCACAAGGTTGCCCGAGTCCCACTGCTGAGCGTCCGCCTTGTCGGAGGTCGTCGTATGGGTCGTGGAATCGCTGTTGGTCCACGTCACCGTGGTTCCCGTGCTCACGTGGAGCGTCCCGGGACCGAAGGCGAAGTTCTTGATGGTGATGGTGTTGCCGCCACCGGACGAGGTGGTGGACGCGCCCGGCGAGGCGTTGCTGCCGCATGCGGCGACGGCGCCTGCTGCGCCGACGGCGAGGATGAGTGGACGCAGGCGCATGCGAGAGTTCCCTCGTGGTGGTGGGTCACGCCGGCGGCCCGCGCCACCTCCAACTGCGGGAGGCGACGCGGACCGGGCTGCGTGGTTACTTCGGCGGCGAGTACGCCATGTCGGTCTTCTGGAAGACGTCGGGGACCGGGTACTGGCCGAGGACGTAGTAGAGGACTGCCGCGTGCATCTGGTCGACGCACTGCAATGCACCGGCAAGGGTGATCGCGTCCTTGCTCTGCAGCGTCGGACCGGCGGCGAGGTAGGTATCGGAGGCGATCTTCTCGAGCGTGAGCGCGAGCTTGGCCACGCCGGCGACGTCGGTCACCTGCGCGAACTGGCTCTGCACGGTGGCATTGAGGTCGGCTGGTGGGGCGGTCACGGCGGCGGCTCCGCCCGCCATCAGGACCGAGTTCCACTTGTCCAGCGCCGCCTGGTGATGCTGGCCCACCGTGGTGACGAAGGTGACCACCGCCGGCGGCACCGTGCCGAGGTGGCCTGCGACCGCCGCCGCGCCCGCGGCCTTGTAGGTGGCGACGGCGAGCACCTCGAGGCTGGCGGCGACCTTCGCTGTTGCGACGTCACCCCCGCCGGACGGGGTCGATGTCGCCGCGGCCGCGCTGGACGCGGTTGCCGATGGCGAGGTCGTGCTGCTGCCACAGCCGGCCGCCACCAGGGCAACGCCTGCGGCGCCTGTTCCCGCGAGGAACGTGCGCCGATCGGTGGCCGCTGTGGCGACGCGATGAAGGATGGACTTGTCGCTGGGCATGGTTGTGGTCTCCGTGCTCATGAAACGGCGCCTTCAGCCGGCGGGCTGGCCTTGACGGGGCTTGGGATCGCGTCCGGGAAGCCGGCGCTGCCCGCGGCGGCGGGGAGCTTGCTGGCGTCGACGGGGATGGCGATGAGCGTCGGGTCGTTGGCGGGCAGCAGCGCCGCCACCGCGAGGAGGGTCGCCAGGTGCTGGGTTTCGACGCCCATGACGCTTCCCATGATCGCCTGCGACTTCTTGTCGCTGAACATCGAGATGTCGGCGAGGTAGGTGTCGCGGGCGACGGTCTCGAGCGTGGCGGCCAGGTTGACCACGTCGAGCGGGGTCTTGAGCCCGGGCTTGGCCTGCGCGACGATCGGCGCGTACTTCGGGTTGTCGCTGTCCTGCACCTTGCCGCCGAGAGCGGTGGTCTGCGCCTGGAACGCCATCTTGTGCTGGTTGTGCTGGTCCATCGTGGTGGTGGCAAAGGCCTTGATGACCGGGTTGCCACCGGAGATGAATGGCAGCGTCAGCGCGGCGCCGTAGGTGGCCACCGCGAGGTGCTCGAGCGACGAGGCGGTCTGCAGCATCATCACGTCGAGCGAGCTGTCCGCGAACACCGGCTTGGTGAGCGCGGTGATGACGGCGGCCGCGATGCCTCCGCCGACGAGCCCGCGGGTGAGCAGGCCCGAGCCGGAGAAGCCGAGTCGGGTCAGGATGTCGCGACGGGTGGCGAGGAAGTCCTCGACCTCCTCGGGCTCGGCCGTGTGGCCGCGCCGGTCGGCACGAAGATCCCGAAGGTCAGAGAGGTTGTCGTCAAGACCACGCAGCGCATCAGCCTGCATGTCCTGGGACTGGTCGATGAGCACCGTCAGCTGACGGTCGTCCAACTTCATATGTTTCTCCCGTGGTCGGTGAACTGGTTCGGCTCAAGTACGCAGACACACCGCGTTGCAGATCATTCCGAATACATCGCTTGACAGCGCGGGGGCGCCCGCCCTACTGCGCGGTCGTGCACTTTTCTTTGCAACGACCACGGCCCGCGAGTCATCCGTTTCCCGTCTCGCTGCGTACACACCAGCAGGAATTACTCACGGAGGTTCGCAGCATGCCGTTCATTGGCACCGGTCACGTCTGGATCCTGGCCATCCTGCTCGTTGTCGTCCTCATCGTCTGGGGACCGGGCAAGCTTCCCGATGTCGGTTCCGGCATGGGGCGTGCGATTCGCGAGTTCCGCAAGGCGTCGAGTGACACCAAGGAGGAGTTCGCCAGGGTCACCCGCGTCGAGACACCCACCACGGCCTCGTCGGGGACAGCCGCCGCACCCGAGACTGTCCCGGCCGACCACGTCGCCGTCGGCTGACCTCGCACGGACGCGCAGAGTTGCAGGGAGTAGCCGATCGCGGTCGCAGCATGACGCTGGTGCAGCACCTCGAGGAGCTGCGCCGCGTCTTGCTCATCTCAGCGATCGCATGGGTGGTCGCCACCGTCGTGGCCTTCGTCTTCCACGCCGCGATCTTCGACTTCCTGCTTCGCCCGCTCACCGCAGTTCTCGGCCGCACCAACAACCACATCACGTCGACGGCGGTCTTCACGAGCCCCACCGAGGGGCTCACAATCCCCGTCAAGATCTCCGCGATCGCCGGGTTCCTCGGCGCGCTGCCGGTGATCCTCTGGCAGGTGTGGACGTTCGTCGCGCCGGGCCTGCGCCCGGTGGAGAAGAAGTTCGTCGGCCCGTTCGTCGCCTCGGCAGCCCTGCTCTTCCTCGGCGGCGCCGCCTTCGCCTATTTCGTGATGCCGATCGGGCTCAACTTCCTGGCCACCTTCCTCGGCAACAGCGCCGTGTACCTGCCCGACATCAACGCCTATCTTTCCTTCCTGCTCCTGCTCATCGTCGCCTTCGGGGTGACGTTCGAGCTGCCCGTCGTGGTCATCCTGCTCGGCGTCGTGGGCGTCGTCTCTTCGAAGCTGCTCCGTCGCAAGCGCAAGGTCATCTGGGTCGGCATCATCGCCGCGTCGCTCGTGGTCACCCCGGGCGCCGACCCCTACACGCCGACCGCCCTGTTCATCCCGCTGATCATCTTCTTCGAGGCGTCGGTGCTCATCCTCGACAAGGTCCTCAAGCGCTGATCGTTGGATACTCCGTCGATGGGTTTCATCGACGTCTCACAACTCCGTCATGTGCTCGGCGACGGCCGCGTCTTGTTCGAGGACATCTCGTTCCGCGTCGCTGACGGGTCGAAGACCGCGCTGATCGGTCCCAACGGCGCGGGCAAGACCACGTTGCTGCGGATGATCGCGGGAGACCTCACGCCGTCCGCGGGCACCATCGCGAGTCGCGGTGGCGTCGGCGTGATGCGCCAGTTCATCGGCTCGATCCGCGATGGCAGCGCGGTCCGCGAC
>JALYTM010000154.1:0-1223 GCA_030854305.1 Candidatus Dormiibacterota bacterium | reverse complement strand
CGCCACCGGCTATCCGCGCGGCGCGGCGAGAACTCGACGAGACCGAGAGGCGGCTCCTGACGGACGAGAGCTCCGTTGCCGCCATCGCCAACGCGCAGGCCATCGCCGACTGGGCCGAGGCGGGCGGGTACGACGGCGAGGTGGTGTGGAACCTGTGCACGCAAACCGCGCTCGACCAGTCCTACGACGAGGCCTGGAACCGGCCGGTGGCCGAGCTGAGCGGCGGCGAGCAGAAGCGTCTCGCGCTGGAGGCACTGCTGCGCGGCCCCGATGAGGTGCTCCTCCTCGACGAGCCCGACAACTACCTCGACGTCGCCGGCAAGGAGTGGTTGGAGGACGCCCTGCGCACGACGCGCAAGACCGTCCTCTTCGTCACCCATGACCGCGAATTGCTCGCCCGCAGTGCCGAGCGCGCGGTCACCATCGAGGGTGGCTCTGCGTGGACGCACGGCGGCGGCTTCGCGGCGTACGCAGAGGCACGGCGTGCGCGCCACGAGCGCCAGGACGAGCTGCACCGCCGCTGGGATGAGGAGCACGAGAGGTTGCGCACCTACGTGAGAACGCTGCAGCAGCAGGCGGCGCGGAGCGCTGACATGGCATCGCGGTACCGCGCCGCGCAAACGCGCCTGGCCCGCTTCGAGGCCGAGGGTGCCCCGCCCACCGCCCCACGCGAGCAGAACGTCCGCATGCGCCTGCGCGGGTCGAGGACAGGTGTGCAGGTGCTCATCTGCGAGGGCCTCGAGCTCACCGGCCTGGTGCGCCCCTTCGACCTCGAAGTCTTCTACGGGGAACGCGTCGCGGTGGTGGGACCGAACGGCTCGGGGAAGTCACACTTCCTGCGCCTTCTCCGCAACCGGGAGGTGGGACATTCCGGTGACTGGCGCCTCGGTGCGCGCGTCGTGCCGGGGGCGTTCTCGCAGCTGCACAACCGCCCCGACCTCGCCGGCCGCACGCTCGTCGAGGTGCTGCACGACCATCGACTCGACCGTGGCCAGGCCATCGGCGCCCTGCGGCGGTACGAGCTCGGCGGCCAGGCGGACCAGCCGTTCAGCACCCTGTCGGGAGGCCAGCAGGCCCGCCTCCAGATCCTCCTCCTCGAGCTCGGCGGTGCCACCCTCCTGCTCCTCGACGAGCCCACCGACAATCTCGACCTCGAGAGCGCCCAGGCGCTGGAGGACGGCCTCGCCGGCTATGAGGGGACAGTCATCGCTGTCACCCACGAC
>JALYTM010000153.1 GCA_030854305.1 Candidatus Dormiibacterota bacterium | reverse complement strand
GGCGTAGCCGACGGCGTCCTTCGGTACGAGGAGCGATAGGGCCGACGCTGTCACGAACGCCGTCTGGCTGCTGAGATCTGCTTGCCCCTCGTCGATGTCAACCACGAGGCCCACGACCGTCACGGTCGGGGCCTGCGGCAGATCGACGTCCTTGAAGCGGGCGCCGATGCTGATGTTATTGAGATCGGCGAACGACTTGGTCAATGCGATGTCGTTCGGCGCCGACACCCAGCGTCCGTCGACGACATGGATTCGGTCCACGGCCGCAGTCGGCGAATCCCGGCCGATGAGATTGAGAAAGAATTTGACGCTACCGCGCTCGATGGCGATGCCGCCGCTCGGGAAAGGACCGGCATATTCCGTCGCCCCGATCGCCTGAGCGGTCGACGGGAGCAGGGACGAGTCCACCTTGGCGCCGTTGAAGTATGCCTGGAGATGCGCTCCGTTTTGCTGCGCGAAGGCCTGATCGTATGGGTTGTTAGACTGCGTCATGAGCGTGAGCGCAATGACACCGGTGCCGCTTGCGAGCAGGACGATGAGCGCGACCACCACGGCCTGCATCGGATGGCGGCGGAGGTCGCCGAAAGCCTTCGAGAGGACGGCGGTCACAGCTAGCGATCCCCGGCTGCGAGGGCGACGTCCTTGCCGGCGACGCGAACCAGCTGCGCGGTCTGTGCTGTCGCGTCCGCGAAGAGCGGCGTGTCGTCGGCGATCCGCCCGTCGATGAGGCTCACGACGCGGCCGGCGAAACGCGTCGCCAACTTCGCGTCGTGTGTGACGAGCACGATGGTCTGACCGTCCTGGTGCAGGCGTTGCAGCAGCATCATCACCTGCTCGCCACTGTCACTGTCGAGGGCACCGGTCGGCTCGTCGGCGAGCAGCAACCGCGGTCTGTTGATGAGCGCGCGCGCCACGGCCGCGCGCTGTTGCTGCCCGCCGCTCAGCTTGGAAGGAAGGCTGCCGGCTCGGGACTCGAGGCCGAGCTCGGCAAGCAGCGTCGTCGCGCGCCCCCTGGCGTCATGTGACGCGCCGCGCTCAAGACGAGCCGGAATGAGGACGTTGTCGAGCACGCTCAGGGTGGGGAGGAGGTGAAAGAACTGGAAGATGAATCCCAACGACTCGCGACGGAACCGAGCGGCCTGTGCCTCGCTCATCGCGCCAACGTCCATGGAGTCAACCACCACCTGTCCCGAATCCGGCTTGTCCATCGCCGCGATAAGGTTGAGCAGCGTCGACTTCCCGCTCCCCGACGGTCCCATGATCGCGGTGAACTCGCCGGCGTCGATGGTCAGACTGACGTTGTCGAGGGCGGGCTTGTCGATTCCCGAATAGCGTTTGGTCACCCCGGTGAGCTCGATGACGGCGTTCACGCCTTGTCCTCCGATAGCAGTTCGTCCACCCATTTGAGGTCGGCTTCGGTGTGGAGCAGCGCTCCACGAATCAGCAGCGCGAGGTCTTCCCGGCCCTCCGCTCTGATGCGTCGGTCCAGCTCCGAGAGCTGCTTCATCTGCTGGAGGAATACGCGCCGCTGTTTCAGCAGCAGCGCCGGGCGCCGTCCGTTCGCGATGCGCTCGCTGAAGAGGAGCTTCATGTAGATCTCGTCTCGCAGTTGCTGGGGACTCACCACCGGCTCCTCGATCCAGGCGTCGAGCGCGGCCCTGCCCGCGTCGGTCAGCTCGTACTGCTGGCGGCCGCGATCACCGCGCGCACCGACGGCGGCGATGAGTCCGTCGCGCTCGAGGCGCTGGAGCGTGGCGTAGACCTGGCCGATGTTGACTTCGGTCGTGCCGCCAAGCAGTGCCTCGAAGCGCGTCTTGGCCTCGTACCCGTGGAGCGAATCGTTCGCAAGGAGGCCCAGGACACCGAATTTCAGCGACATCGTCCACCGTCGATAAACTGCCGGTATACATGCGGAGTATGCATAGCCGAGGAACATGAGTCAAGTGCGTATTCGCTCATTGCCTGAGCCTGGCGACCCGTGTGCGTGCGACCCGGTGACGGGTGTGCTCCCGCCGCGGGTTTCATAGAGACTCTGGGGTGTCCTGACTTTGGTGGAGTGGGCGCATAGACCCCGTTCTGCCGCTGTCTCGGGTAAGACTTCGTGTTATCGTCCTGTTCATGCGCACGACTGGGACGGTGACCATCTCGCTCCCACCAGAGCTCGCGGTCGAGGTCGACCGCCTGGCGCATCAGGAGGGCCGGACGCGCAGCGAACTGTTGCGCGAAGCGTTCCGCCAGTACGCGGAGCGACAAAGGCGATGGGATCAACTCTTCGCGTATGGGGAAGAACGAGCGGCTGCTGGTGCCCTGACTGAAGACACCGTCGCAACTGCCGTAAAAGCGCGCCGCAGCCGCGCTCGCCGCAAGCCAACACGCTGAGTGCGGGTCGTTCTCGACACCAATGTGCTGGTGTCAGCGCTCTTACCCTGCGCACCAACGGTGGCCAGACGGTGACAAGTGCGGACACTGTGGGATCCGCGACGGCCGGCACCAGCGGACCCATCGCGGTGAGTTCGCCGCCGCCGCCGCCGCCTTTCCACCCGACGGGTGTGGGTGCGCCTGATCCCGTCGTGCAGGCGGACGGCAGCCAGCTGATCTTCTGGCGCAGCTCGACCAACCACCTGATGGAGGCGTGGCAGAACGGGGTCTGGAACGGCCCCGCCGACTGGACCGCCAACAACGGCTGGTCGGCGACCGTCGACTCCACCCCCAGCGTGACCCTCGGCGCCAACGGCACCCAGCTCGTTTTCTGGCAGGGCCCCGGCAACCACCTCTTCGAGGCGTGGGTCGCCAGCAACGGCTGGAACGGCCCGATCGACTGGACGGCCAACAACCACTGGGCGCCGTCGATGTCCTCGGCGCCGAGCGCGGTGATCCAGACCAACGGCGTGCAGATGATCTTCTGGCAGGGTAGCGGGCACCTCTTCGAGGCGTGGGTGGACGTCAACGGCTGGCACGGTCCTCTGGACTGGACCGCGTTCAACCACTGGGCACCGTCCGTGGTGTCGGCGCCCACCATCCACCTGCAGGCGGACGGCAGCCAGCTCGTTTTCTGGCAGGGCCCCGGCGGCCACCTCTTCGAGGCGTGGTTCACCGGCGCGTGGCACGGCCCGCTCGACTGGACCGCGTTCGAGGGCTGGGCGCCGACGGTGACATCGACCCCGTCGGTGGCGCTGATCGGCAGCGCCCAGGCGATCTTCTGGCAGGGCCCCGGCGGCCACCTGTTCGAAGCCTGGAACGACGCCCAGGGCTGGCACGGCCCGCTCGACTGGACCACGTGGGTCTTCCACGGCACCTTCCCGCTAACCTCCGCCCCGTCGGTCGTCCTCAGTGGCCAGGCGCAGCTGATCTGGTGGCAGGGCGCGGGTGGACACCTCGTCGAGGCGTGGTTCACCGGCAGCTGGAACGGCCCCTTTGACTGGAGCGGGTAAGGGGGTCGCGGTCGGGGTTCGTCGGGCCAACGAGCAGGGGATCGCCTACTCTCGCCTTCGGTGAATGGCACTCGAGGGATCAGCATGACGAAGGAACTCGCAGACAGCGGGGAGCGCAAGCAGATCGTCTCCGTCGAGGCGTCCGCTGAGGGCGTCCACATCCTCGGTGCACTGCCGCCCGACGGTGGCGACCACGCGATGACCGTCATCCCGTGGGACGAGGCCGCCGAGGTGGCACGCCGCGTCCTACAGCTCGCCCGCGACCACGGTGATGTCCCGTGACTGCTGGCGATTCGGTCATCGGCCTCGCAGTGGTGTGGGCCGTCTGCGGGGTCGTGTGCTCGCTGGTCTGGCAGCACCGCGGCGGCAGCCCGGTCAGCGGCTTCCTCATCGGCGCGCTGGCAGGCATCTTCGGCCTCGTCTACGTCACGATCGCGAGTCCGAAGACCACAACGACGGTGTGGAACCCCGGGGCAGCGGCTATCGAGGCGCTGAACGCGCCGAGGGCCGCGTACACCTGGCAGCCGGAATCCGCATCACCACCGGCCACGCATCGCGAGTGTCCTCATTGCCGCGAGCCGATGCGACGCGACGCCTCAGCGTGCCCCCACTGTCAGCGGCAGTCGGTCGCATGGCGGTTCGACGGGACGCGGTGGTGGGCACCATCAGACGACGAGGTGGTCATAGCGCCGCCGCCGCCACCCGCGACCTTGGCATGAGCCAGCGCCGTGACCCCAGGCCGTCAGGCCGACCAGCACCGCGGCGCCTGTCACGCCAGCGGTGGGACGAACAGCCGCTGATTCGGCGCAAGTACACGAGCAAAGAGATCCTTCGCCGCGTTCTCAGCTGCGTGATCGCTATCCCTGTGCTCATCCTCCTCGACGCGGTCATGCAGTACTACGCTCGGGTATTCGGGCTTGCGACCGATATAGTCGGAGGCCCCGGGTTCCAGCCACAGACACCACTGGTTGTCTGATCTACTGGCGCCCAATTCGCCCCGTTCCAGTACCAGCGGTCATCAGGGAATATTGAGGCGAGGACGACTCGATACGCTGCGACGCCTGGTGGGCTGGCGGTGGCGGCGGAGGAGGGCGGGGATGGCGGCGTAAGGCCCGGGTCGCTCACGGAGTGAACCTCATGGGCAAGTCACATCGGCCGTGATTGTGATGACTCCTCCGGCCGAAAGATGACCGGTGGAATTCAGCACAGCGTGTTCGCTCCCACGATCGATAGTAACCGTTCCAGAGTCGCTGAAAAACTCCGCCTTGATGCCATTCCAGGCTTGGACCAGGAAAAAGTTGTCGCGTCCCAGTGGGTAAGTTCCTGGACCCGTGTACGTCGTGACAAGGACCGTCGGGCTCCCTGAGGAATTATCCGAGCTTCCCGTCAAAGGCACGTCGGCGAGCGCGGCCCAGCCTCCGTTGAGTTGCGTCCCTAGACTTGGTGTACTTTCGGCAGGTGGCCTGACAGAGAGAAGGCCACCGACGAGATCTCCTTCACAGCTTGCATTCCACTCAGGAGAACCCGCCAA
>JALYTM010000152.1 GCA_030854305.1 Candidatus Dormiibacterota bacterium | reverse complement strand
CTCCGGGACCGGGTCAACGCCGCTCGTTTCAGCGCCTAGACGGTGGGACGTGTCGCGGTCGCCGAGGACGGACGCCATGTCGAGCACTGGTCGCGTGGTCACCCCGAGCGGCCGGAGAGGGTGGAAGCGATCCGCGCCGATCTTGCCACGCGATTCCCCGACCTGCCGCGACTACCGGTCGACCCCGTCGACGACGGGCCTCTTCTCCGCGTGCACAGCCCCTGGCACCTGGACAGGGTGGCGGCGCTTTGCATCTCCGGGGGCGGCCACTTCGACGAGGACACCTACGCCACCCATTGGTCCGACGATGCCGCCCGGCTCTCGGCGGGAGGAACCGTCAGCGCGGTGGAGGCGGTGGTCAACGGCGGCTTCACCGGCTCCTTCGCGGTGGTGCGACCCCCCGGGCACCACGCCACCGTCGACCGCGCCATGGGATTCTGCCTCTACAACAACATCGCGGTGGCCATCGAGCACGCCCGCGTCGTCCTCGGGGTCACCAGGGCCGCCGTGGTCGACATCGACGTGCACCACGGCAACGGCACCGAGGCCACCTACTGGAACGACGCCGACGTCCTCTACACCTCGCTCCACCAGTCCCCGTTCTACCCCGGGACCGGTGCCCGGGCCGACCGCGGCGGTGCCGGCGCGGTCGACGGCATCGTCAACGTGCCCGTTCCCGCCGGCACCGGGGCGCAGGAGTGGCTGGCGCTGTTCGACTCGGTGGTGATGCCCGCGCTGGCCCGCCATGCACCCGAGCTGGTGGTGGTGAGCTGCGGCTTCGACGCCCACCGCGACGACCCCCTGGCCGAGCTGAACCTCGACACCGAGACGTACGGCGCGGTGGCTGAGCGTCTGTGCGGTCTCGAGTCCCCGGCGGCCGGACGCAGCGCATGGGTCCTTGAGGGTGGGTATGACATCGACGCTCTGGTCGGTGGCACCGCCGCCGTGCTGCGCGTGTTGCTTGACGCGTGACCGGCAGGCGCTAGTGTTGGCGACCAGTGCGCCGAACCTTCGTCGTGACCGCCGCCGTTGCTGTGTTGCTCACCGCCTGCGGTGCGACGACGCAGCCGTCTGACGTGGCCACCAACCCGGTGGTTCGTGGCGGCGGGACGGCGAGCCCGAGCGCGACGCCGACGCCGGGCAGCAGCGGCGTGCGCACCGTGCTGGCTCCGCTGGGCCTCAACATCCACGCCAGCGCGCAGCTCAGCGCCACAGTGCTGGGCACCGCAGCGCAGGGCGTGACACTGTCTGTGCTCGACCACACCGCCCAGGGCGGAGGCTGGTTCAAGGTGCAGGGCCAGACCGTGACCGGCTGGATCGTCGCCGACCCCACGCTCACCGCCGACGGACAGTTCACTGCCTACCAGTCGTCGACGCGCAACTTCAACGCCCTGTACCCGCAGACGTGGACCTTCGCGGAGCAGCCCACCGCCGCGGTGTTCTACCCGATGGCCGGGGTGCAGAGCATCGTGGTGCGCAACGGCGCACTCGCCTCCGATTTCGGTCCGGTGGGCGGTACCGGGTACGTCGGCACCGGCGAGCAGACGGTGGTGGTGTGCGGGGTGACCGCCAACCTCGACCTGTACGACCACGTGGGAACGCCACCACCGGCGCCGTCGGCGGGGGTGGCCGGGCCCCTGCCGCTCCTTGCGCAGCTCCGTCTGCGCCTCGACGCAACCCACGCGATGTCGCTCGACTTCAACTACACGGCAAGCGCTGACCTGGGGGTCTTCAACGACTTCTACAACTCGATGACCTTCCCCTACCCGCAGTGTGAAAAGCCGGCACCGTCACCCACCTGACGGTGTCCGCGGTCAGACGATGGGCTGGCCGATCCCGCCGCTGAGCAGCGCGCTGTGCGCGGCCGACATCCCCGCCGCGCTGATCACCAGCATGGCGACGTAGGCGAGTCCGATCAGCAGGCGCGTCCGCGGTGAGATCGACGGGTCGACGTGCGATGCCGCTCCCTTCTTGAAGCGGCTGTAGGTGCTGAACGCGCCGAACAACAGGATGATGAACAGGAACGGGTTGACCGGGCTGCCACTCGCGTAGTACCCGACGATGAGCGCGGCCACCACGCCGAGCCCCACCACGTTGGCCCAGCGCGACACCGCACTGGCCACCCGTCCACCGTCGAGCGGTGACATCGGGATCAGGTTGAACAGGTTGACCAGGCAGCCGAAATAGGCGAGAGCGAGCAGCAGGTAGTGCAGGTGGGTGGCCGGCATCGACTGAGCGAACACGTAGCAGAGCAGCGCTGCGGCTGTGCCCACCACCGGGCCGCCAATCGCGACCACCGCCTCCTGGCGCGGGCTGCGAAACCCGCTGGTGGTGACCAGCGCCCCGAATGGCCCGAGGAAGATCGGGGCTGAGACCTTGAGCCCTTCGAAGCGGGCGAAGAGCATGTGGCCGCTCTCGTGGATGGCGATCAGCAGCAGGGCACCGACACCGAACTGCCACCCGAAGATGCCGATGTAGATGAGCAGGGACAGCCCGAAGCTGATGGCGGTCCCGCCCAGCTTGCCGAACTTGAGCAGCACGAGCCCCCACTTGAAGAACCCGTACAGCACCGCGAGGATCGCCCCCAGCACGCCGCCGCGTCGCTGTCCGGGTCGTGAGCCCTGGGCCACTGCGGTGGCCGGCAGGGGCCCCGGTGACGGGGAGCCCTCCGGCCGCCAGGTGTAGCCGTCGCCGGTCAGGACCAGTGGCGGTGGTGGCGGAGGTGGCGGCGTCACGCCCGGCGGTGTCCAGTCAGTCATGAACGACCATCTTCCCACCCTCCGCGCGAATCACCGCCGTCCCCGCACTGCGCCGGCTCCGTGGCCACCGGTCAGTGGTGCTTCTTCTTCTTGCCCGGCGGGTTGGTCGGTGGCACCAGGGTGTCGACGGCGCTGGTCAACGGGGTGCGGCCGCTGACCAGCGCGGTCGCCGCGGTCTGGGCTGTGGTGCCCTGGAGGAACCACGCGGGGGCGTAGCTCCCCGCCGGCTGGGCGTACACGTCCGCGGGCGCCGCCGGCCAGTTGTCGGGGATGTTCTTCAGCGCATGGAGCATGAACGCGTGCCAGATGGGCGCCGCGCCGGTGATGCCGGTGGTGCCGTGCATGGGGCTGTCGTTGGCATTGCCCACCCACGTCGCCGTGACCAGCTGCGGTGTCCAGCCGATGGTGAGGTTGTCACGGAAATCTTCACTGGTGCCGGTCTTCGCCGACACCAGGTGGCCGGTCAGCGTGAGGTCCGACCCGAGGCCGAACTCCAGCTGCCGGTTGCGGTCGTTGGTAAGGATCTGGTTGACGATGTACACGGCGCCGGGGTCCATCACCTGCTTCGGCGCGCCCGGTCCGGAGTACAGCTGGCGTCCGCTGATGTCGTGCACGGAGGTGATGAACGTGACCGGGTGAACGCGGCCCTGGTCCGCGAAGGTGGTCACCGCCTGCGCCATCTGGTACAGCGGGATCGGGTATGTGCCCAGCGTCATGCTCGGGCCGTACGCCGAGTTGGGCTTGTTGAGAGTGGTGACCCCGAAGTTCCTCGCGGTGCTGAGGATGTCGGGGATGCCGGTGTAGAGCTCAGTCCGGATGGCGGGGATGTTCAGCGAGTTGGGGAATGCCTGTGCCACCGGCAAGACGCCGTGCCAGGTGCGGTCGTAGTCGAGTGGCGACCACGGCTGTTCGCCATTGCTGCCGCCGCCCTTGGGAAGCGTGAGTGGACCGTCGAGCACCGGCGTCACCATGGTGATCTTCCGCTCAGCGATCGCGGTCGAGTACGTGAAGAGCTTGAAGGTCGACCCCGGCTGGCGGGCCACGCTCGCCATGTCGATCTGTGAGCTGGCAGCGTCGACGTTGGCGCTGCCGACATAGGCCACCACGTTTCCCGTCTGGGGAACCACGCTGACCAGGGCCCCGTCGCCCACGTTGAGGCGACGCACCGCCTGCACCTGGGCCTGGACGGTCTGTTGGGCGAACGCCTGGAGGCTGGGGTCGAGAGTGGTGGTGATGCGCAGCCCGGCGGTCATCGGGTCGAGGTGGAGCTGGGTCCGGGCCTGGCTGACGACCCGGGCCACGAAGGCGGGCTCCGTGTTGATGTCGTCAACCTGCGGCCCTGCGAAGGTGAGCTTCTCGGCGGCCGCGGCGTCCGCCTGCGCCTGGCTGATATGCCCGGCGCTGACCATTGCCTGCAGCACCTGCTGCTGGCGGGCCGCGGCCGCATCGGGGTGGACGAGCGGGTCGTCGACCGACGGCGCGTTGGGGAGCCCGGCGAGCATCGCCGACTGGGCGAGGTCGAGTTGGCTCGCGGGGATGCCGAAGTAGACGTGCGACGCGGCCTCAATTCCGGTGGCGCCCTCGCCGTAGAAGATGTCGTTGAGGTAGGCCTCGAGGATGTCGTGCTTGGACAGTGTACCGACGATGTTGCCGGCGAACCCGATCTGGCGCAGCTTGTAGTCGAACGACTGATCGTCGGTCAGGTACAGAACCTTGGCGAGCTGCATCGGGATGGTGCTGGCTCCCTGGGTGGCGCCGTCGTGGCGCAGGTCGTGCCACGCCGAGGCGACCATGCGACCCACGTCGATCGGCCCCTCCGTCCAGAAGGCACGATCCTCGATGTCGACGATGGCGGTCTGAATGGTCGCCGCCGTCTGGGACAGGGCGACGGGCAGGCGGGTCTCACCGTCGGGGTGGAGCTCGGCGATGATGTTGCCCTGGGCGTCGGTGACGATGCTGTCGGACTCCAGCGCACGCGCCTGGGGTAGCCCGCCCACGCCGGACGTGATCAGTGCGAACGCCACCTGGCCGCCGACGGCCACCACCACGATGCCCACGATCAGGGCACTGACCAGGGCGATCGCCAGGCGGGGAACACGGCGCACCGAACGTCGGTTGCGCCGGCTGCGCATCCGGGTCACTGCCAGCTCGCGCCGTGCCGAGCGGCGGGCGCGAACCGGCGATGGAGGGGGAGGGGGTAGGGG
>JALYTM010000151.1 GCA_030854305.1 Candidatus Dormiibacterota bacterium | reverse complement strand
GATCGCGGCCAGCCCGTCGAGCCCGATCGACGGCCCCGCGTCGACCTTGGTGGGCGTCGGCCACACCGGCCCGGCACCGAGGTAGGCGGCGCCGAGGGCCTCGGCGGCGCGAGCCTGGTCCGGGGTGGCGACGCTGATCCCCACCAACAGCCCGGCCGCGATCGCTTCCGCCCCGCCGGCGTCAGTCTGCCCGAGGTGGACCGCATCGGCCCCGCAGGCGATGGCGGCCCGAATGTCGTCGTTGACGACCAGCATGGCGGGCAATGGTCGAAGCTGACGTCCCACTGCGACGCGCTGCGCGGTGTCGACATCCTTGAGCCGCAGCTGCACCACGGTGGCGCCCGCATCGACGGCGGCCATCGCCTGCTGGGGCGTCGCCACCAGCGCGTGGACCCTCACCCGGGGACGCAGCGGGCGCGCTCGTCGACTGTGTCCGGGGAGAGGGCGGCGAGCGCGTCATAGAGGTTGACGTGGAAGCTGCCCGGGCCCCGGGCGCCGACGGCCGCGTCCTCGCCCGCGATGCCCAGGAGCACCAAAGCCTCCGCGGCGGCGCCGGTCGCGCGGTCGCGGTTGACCGCGAGGATGCAGCCGGTCAGTGCGCTGGCGATGCAGCCGGTGCCGGTGACCGTGGCCAGCATGGGGTGGCCGTTACTGACGCGCAGGACGACATCCCCATCGCTCACCGCGTCGACCGGGCCGGTGACGGCGGCGACCAGTCCCAGGGTTGAGGCGGCGGCGCGGGCGATGTCGGCGATGTCGTCGGCCGCGCCGATTGCTTCCACGCCGCGGATCTCGGCGCTCAGCCCCGCCAGCGTCGCCACCTCAGCGAGGTTGCCGCGCAGCACGGTCACCTGCACCTCGCGGAGGATGCGCCGCGCGCTCTCGGTGCGCAGCCGGGTGGCGCCCACGCCCACGGGATCGAGCACCACGGGGACGCCGGCGCTGTTGGCGGCGCGACCGGCGAGGAACATCGAGTCGACCCACTCGGTGGTCAGGGTGCCGATGTTCAGCACCAGTGCGCCGGCGATCGACGCCATCTCCGCCACCTCCTCGGGAGCGTGGGCCATGACCGGCAGGCCGCCGAGTGCGAGGGTGGCGTTGGCGGTCTCGTTCATGACCACGAAGTTGGTGATCTGGTGGACCAGCGGCGGGGCAGCGCGCAGGCGCCGCAGCGAGTCGCCCGGGGTGATGGTCGGCAGCGTCATCGGCGCGCCCCCACACTGAGTGCGGGACGCGCCCGGCTGCGGATGTCGAGGACATCGACCGGTCCGTCGCCCCCACCGATCTCCTCGAGCCCGTGGGCGACGGCGTCGGCGGCGACCGCAGCCGCCCGTCGAGCGGAGTCCTCGAGCGACCAGCCCTGGGCCAGCATCGCCGCCAGCGTCGCGGAGTGCGTGCAGCCGGCCCCATGAGTGGCGCCCACGGCATGCCGCGGAACCTCGATGTCGACGTGTTCGCGACCGTCGAAGAGGTGGTCGACGGCGGCGGCGCCGTGGCCGCCGGTCACCACCACCGCGGCTGCGCCCATGGCGTGCAGCCGCTCGGCCAGCAGCTCTCGCGACGCGCCATGGAGGCCGGTCAGCGTCTCGGCTTCGGGAAGGTTGGGGGTGACCACCGTCGCCAACGGGAACAAGCGGGTGACCATGGTGCGGACGGCGTCCTCGCGGAGCAGGCGCGCGCCCGAGCTGGCCACCATCACCGTGTCGACCACCAGCGGGACGGGGTGGTCGCGCAGGAAGTCGGCGACGGTGGTGATGATCTCGGCGGAGAAGAGCATCCCGGTCTTGGCCGCGTCCATGCCGATGTCGTCGACGATGGCCCGCAGCTGCGCGGTGATGAACTGGGACGGCACCGGGTGCACCGCGGTCACGTCACGCGTGTTCTGCGCGGTCAGCGCGACGATGGCGCTGGTGCCGTGGCAGCCCGCCGCCGCGAACGCGCGCAGGTCGGCCTGGATGCCGGCGCCGCCACCGGAGTCGGACGACGCAATGGTGAGACATCGAGCGATGCGTGCCATGAGCAACTCCCTACGCTGGCATGACCCAGATCAGGTTCGCGGGTGTGATCTCAGCCCTGCGCAGGGCACCCCGGTACGACGAATCTACCACCGCGATGCGCCACCGCGCCTGCGGCGCTGAGGTCACCGTGCCGTAGCATCACCGGCCACGACGGCGGCTGCGGCAGGAGGCGGCGCGGATGGGGTCGAGCGCAACGGACGAGATCGTCGGCGTCCCGGTGAGGGAGGGCCGGTACGGCAGCGCCGTGGTGGCCATCGAGCCGGGCGGCGTCGAGTACATCCCCAACGCGGAGCGCCACGGCCGGTCGATGCAGCTGTTCTGGACATGGTCGTCACCCAACTTCGAGTTTGCCACCGTGTACGTCGGGGTGCTGCCGATCGTCACCTTCGGGGGAGCCTTCTGGCCAACCGTGCTGGGGCTGGTCATGGGCACTGCGTTGGGCTCGGTCACCCACGGCATCCTGTCCACATTCGGACCGCGCTACGGCGTCGCCCAGCTGATCCAGAGCCGAGCGGCCTTCGGGTTCACCGGCAACCTGCTGCCCGCGGCGCTCAACACGCTGACGTCGGGGGCCGGCTGGGTGGCGGTCAACTCAGTGAGCGGAGCGTTCGCGGTGCAGACGTTCTCCACCCAGGTGGGCTGGCGCGTGCCCCCTTTCTGGCTGGCACTGCTGCTGGTGATCCTCGTGGAGGTGAGCATTGCGTTCATCGGCTACAACATGGTGCACCAGTTCGAGAAGGTGATCTTCCCGTTCCTGGCAGTGGTCTTCGGGCTCTGCTGCGTCTACATCTTCGCCAACACCAACGCGGGCGCAGGCTTCAACGGCCACGCGCCGGTGGCGTTCGGTGGACCGGTCGGCGCCTTCGTCATTGCGGTGTTCCTCGCCTACGCCTACGCGGTGAGCTGGAATGTCTACGGCGCCGACTACTCGCGGTACCTGCCGGGCAGCACCAACCCGGTGCGCGTGGCGGTGGCCGCCGGGCTCGGCCTGTTCCTCTCCTGCGCATTGCTCGAGGTCGCCGGTGCCGGTTTGGCAACTGTGGCCGGGACGTCGTGGGGACCCAACGACGTTCCCACCAGCCAGTTCATCCGGCCGCTTCCTGAGGCGCTGGCGATCATCTCCACTGTCGCCATCGCGGTGGGAGCGGTCGCCGCCAACGTTCTCAACCTGTACAGCGCGGCCATGTCCTTCCTGACACTCGGCATACGACTCACGCTCCGGTGCCGCCGGGCGATCGTGGCGGTGCTCTTCGGCGGGGTGGGCTACTTCGTGGGTGTCGCCGGGTATGCCAAACCCGGCGGCAACTTCGAGGCCTTCCTGTTCTTCAACACGTACTGGATCGTGCCGTTCATCACGGTCGTCCTCGTCGACGCCGCGTTGCACCGCGGGAGGTACAACTCGGCCGTCTTTTTCGACCGCCACCACCGCACCTGGAAGGGCCCGGCGGCGATGGTCGCCGGCATCGTCGCGTCAATCCCGTTCTGGAACCAGTCGCTGTTCGTCGGGGTGGTGCCGTCGAACCATCCCGCGTTCGGTGACATCAGCTTCATCGTCGGCTTCGTGGTCACCGCGGTTGTCTACCTGGCACTGCGCCCGCGTCGCGACCGAGTGCGCGCCGCCGCTTAGACCTCGAGGCGCGCCCGTGCCGCACGCAGGCGCTGCACGGTGACGTCGGCATCCAGGAAGGCCATGGCGTCGAACACCGGGACACCCTGGGCGCGACCGAGGATGGCGATGTACAGCACCCGGAACCCGTCGCGCGGTTTGACGCCGCGCGCTTCGACAAACGCGGCCAGGTCCTCACGCAGCTGCTTGGGGTTGCGGAGACCGCCCGCCTGCACGCGCGCGACCGCGTCGTCCAGCAGCGCCATCGCGGTCGCGGCGTCGACGTTCCTGGGCGGGAACACCACATCGTCGTCCCAGGGAGCGTCACCGAGAAGTGGGGCGGCCAGCGTGGTCGCCTCGCGCAGCACCACGATGCGTTCCTGCAGCAGCGGCGCCAGCTGCCGCCTGGTCTGCTTGCTGGTCCCGGGGAGCCAGTACTCCAGGAGCTCGACCAGCTCCTCGGGCGCCAGCCTCCGGATGTGCTGACCGTTGAGCGAGTCCAGCCGTTTGGCGTCGAACACAGCCGCAGAGTCGTTCACGCGGTCGAGCGAGAACCGCTCCACCAGCTCAGTGATGGTGAACACCTCATCCTCCGTCCCCGACGACCACCCGAGCAGCGCCATGGCGTTGTCGAGAGCGCTGGCGAGGTACCCGAGCTCGCCGTACTCCAGCACGTTGCGCGCGCCGCGCCGCTTGCTGAGCTTCTGCTTCTTCTCATCGAGCACCGGCGGCACGTGCGCGAAGCGTGGCGGCTGCCATTGGAAGGCCGCGTACAGGCAGAGGTGCTTGGGTGTCGACGGAATCCACTCGTCGCTGCGGATCACGTCGGAGATCTCCATGAGGTGGTCGTCGACGACCACTGCGAGGTGATACGTCGGAAAGCCGTCGGACTTGAGCAGCACGGAGTCGTCGATGTCGGCGTTGTCGAACGAGATCTCGCCACGGATCACGTCGTCCCACGAGGTGCGTCCCGGCGGCATCTTCTGCCGCAGGACCGCCGCGGCACCCCCGGCGCGCTCGGAAGCCACCTCATCCTGCCGTTCCAGACAGCGACGGTCGTACCTCGTCGGCCGCTTGTTGCGGCGCTGCTCGTCGCGCATCGCCGCGAGGCGCTCGGGGGTGCAGGTGCACCAGTAGGCGGCGCCGCGGTCGACCAGCAGCTCGGCGTGACGGCGGTAGGTCGCGGTGCGCTGCGACTGGATGTAGGGCTCGTGCGGGCCGCCCACCTCCGGGCCCTCGTCCCACTGCAGGCCGAGCCACAGCAGGGTCTCCATGATCAGCGCTTCGCTGTCCTCGAGGTAGCGCTCCTGGTCGGTGTCCTCGATGCGGAGGATGAAGGTCCCACCCGTC
>JALYTM010000150.1 GCA_030854305.1 Candidatus Dormiibacterota bacterium | reverse complement strand
CCTGAACGATGCCCTCCGCGAACGCGGCCGCCACCGCCTCGGGGGCCGGCCGCCGGTGCTGGTGACCGCTCCCCCGAGGTATGTGGGCGGCCAGGAGACGGCGGTCATCGCTCGTGTCCAGGGCGACGCGGCCAAGCCCAGCTACACGCCGCCGCTGCCTTTTGTCCATGGCGCTTGGGGGCGACCCACGCTCGTGCAGAACGTGGAAACCCTCGCCCGGGCGGCGTTGATCGCCCGGGGTCAGCCCAGCGCCGGGCTCGCCCTGCTCACCGTGGTCGGCGCCGTTGCCCGTACCGGGGTCGTGGAAATCGCCGTCGGGGCCAGCTACGCCGAGGCCGTGAACGCGGTGGGAGGCACGGTCGGCCGACCGCGGGCGGTGCTCGCCGGCGGCTACTTCGGGCGCTGGCTCGACGTGCCCGATGGCTGGGGATATCGCCCCGGGATCGACGTGCCCCTCGGAGCCGGGGTCGTCGCCGTGGTCGACAGCGGGCATTGCCCGATCGCCGAAACCGCCCGCATCGTCGCCTACCTGGCTCGGGAAAGCGCGCGCCAGTGCGGGCCCTGTCGCGACGGGCTCCCCGCCCTCGCCGAGGGGGTGGCCGGCCTCACCGGCGCGCGCCGTCCCCGTCCTCGCCTGGACCTGCTCCGGCGCCGCCTCGAAGAGATCGCCGGACGAGGTGCCTGCCGTCATCCCGACGGGGCGGTCGTGCTCGTCCAGAGCATGCTGACCGTCTTTCACGAGCAGGTGGAGTCCCACCTGCGCACCGGCCCCTGCGTGGCCTGCGCGGCAACGCCACTGCTTCCCATCCCCGCAGCGGGGGGCGGCTGGCGGTGATCCGACGCCTGGCCGTCAACCCCATCGCCTGCCGCGGCTTCGGCCTCTGCGCCGAGCTGTTCCCGGAGCGGATCCGTCTCGACGAGTGGGGCTATCCGATCGTCCAGCGGACGCCCATCGAGCACCGCCTTCTGGAGCACGCTGAACTCGCGGTCCACGAGTGCCCGGCGATGGCTCTGCTGCTCGTCGAGGAGGCCGAGGGGCGATGATGTCTCCCCGGCCAAGTGATCGTGCGCCTGCTCGTCGCTGAGGACGACGACGCGCTGCGCGCGGTCCTCGTCCGAGGCCTCACCAAGCACGGCTACGTCGTCGACGCCATCGCCCGCGGGGACGACGCCCTGCTCCTGCTGGCGAGCAATCAGTACGCCGCCGCAGTGGTCGACTGGCGCATGCCTGGACTGCCGGGGACCGAGGTCATCAGTCGCGTCCGGGAGCGGGGAGACGCCACCCCGGTGCTCATGCTCACCGCCCGCGACCTCAGCGCCGACCGGGTCGAGGGACTCGACGCGGGCGCCGACGACTACCTGGTCAAGCCCTTCGACTTCGCCGAGCTCCTCGCCCGCCTGCGCGCCCTGCTGCGCCGCCCGCCGCTGGCGTCGGCTCCGGTCCTCCGCGTCGGTGACCTCTCCCTTGACCCGTCATCGCACGAGGTGCGTTGCCGAGAACGGCCGGTCAGCCTGACCCCGCTGGAGTACGCCATCCTCGAGGTTCTGCTGCGCCGCACCCCGCACGTCGCCTCGCGCGCGCTCATGGCGGAGCACGCCTGGAGTGGCGGCGAGAGCATCTCGATGAACGCCCTCGAGGCCCATGTCGCCCGCCTCCGCGCCAAGCTGCCCGGATGCCGTGTCCGACTCGCGGCCGTCCGCGGGGTCGGCTATCGGATCGTGGCGACGTGACTCAACGCGGCTCGCGACCGCTGCGCCGGCGCGCCCTGCGCACCGCCACCATCAGCATGGCCGCCGTCGGCCTGCTCCTGCTCGTCCTGCTCACCGCCACCGACCTCCTGGTCGCTCGCAACCTCACTGCCGGCGTCGACGATCGCCTCCGCGACCAGCTGACCCGCGCCGAGGCGGCGCCTCCGGCGGTGATCGCCGACAGCGGGGTCGAAGGAGACTTCGCCGAGCCGGTCCTGCGCTGGACGATCGACGCCCACAGCGCGGTGACGACCGAATCGGGCAGCCCCAGCCTTCCCGCCAGCCTCGCCGGCACCACCGGCTTCGTCTCCGCAACCATCGCCGGCACCCAGTTTCGCCTCACCGGCGCCGCCCTGCCCGACGGGCGCCACCTCGTGGTCGCGGCCAGTGTGCAATCGGTGAGCCACGCCACCGCGACCCTGCTGATCAGCGAGCTCATCCTCGGGCCAGTGCTGCTCGCCGCGGTCTTCGGCGGGTCCTTCCTGATCGGCCGTCGCGTCGCCGACCCGATCGAGGCGATGCGCCAGCGTCAGCTCGATTTCACCGCCGACGCATCCCACGAGCTGCGCACGCCGCTGACGGTGATCCAGGTGGAGACCTCGTTGCTCGGCGAGGACGCCACCGGGGAGACGCGCGCCTCCCTGCAGCGGATCAGCGGCGAGACCGATCGAATGCGCCGCATCGTCGAGGACCTGCTCTGGCTCGCCCGCTTCGACAACGAGCCGAGGGCACCGACGAGCGAGGCGGTGGATCTGACCACGCTCGCTGCCGGTGCGATCGAACGATTCCGCACCATGGCGGCCTCCCGGGCGCTGGATCTCCAGCTCTCCGCACCGGCCGACGAGTCCGTCGTCGTCGAGTTGCCGCCGGAGTGGCTCGACCGGCTCGCCGGCGTGCTCATCGACAACGCCTGCCGCTATTCGCGGCGCGGCGGAGCAGTGGTGGTCGCCGTGACTGCCGCCGGGGGCCGTCCGCGGCTGGCGGTCCGCGACAGCGGTCCGGGCGTCCCGGCGGATGAGCGCCAGCGCATCTTCACCCGGTTCCATCGGGGCACAACGGAAGGCGACGGTGCCGGCCTTGGACTGGCCATCGCCGATGCGGTGGTGCAGTCGACCGAGGGTCGCTGGGAGATCTCCAGTCCCCCGGCGGGGGGCGCGGAATTCGCCGTCTCCTGGCGTCGGCCGCGCCGCCCCGCAGCCGTCGCGGGTCCGGTGCTGGCCCCCGCGGCTTCGGCGTGACCTCCGTCGTGAATCGTCTCGTTGCGCGGGACATGGCGTCTTCGGCGGTCGACGGTGCGCCGGCCAACGTGGAATCGATGAGGAGCTTGGATGGTTCTTGAGGACCTGCGCCGCACCGTCGACGTCAACCAGCGACTGATCGAGGCCATCCTGCCGTGGCAGCTCAACGATGGCACACCGTGCGCCGGGTGGACCCTGCAAGCCCTCCTCGACCACGTCGTGCATGGCAACCGTGCCAACGCCGCGGTGATCCGTGGAGAACCGCCGCCGCCGCCCGGTGGCTCGCAGCGCGTTCCTCGGGCGGCCTTCGCGCGAACCGGACGGGCCCTCCTCGAGGGGTTCTCCTCGCCCGGCGTGATGGAGCGTGGCTTCGGCTCCCCGCTCGGCGAGTTGCCCGGCGCGGTGCTGGCCCAGCACGTTGTCAACGAGCTGGTGGTGCACGCGTGGGACTTCGCACGAGCCACACGGCAGCCGACAGACCTGGTACCCGATGTTGCCCAGCGGGTCCTCGCCGCGCTTACCGAGTGGGGGCCTATGTATCGCCACCTCGCTGATGTCTGCCAAAGCGACCAGCAGCCCGCGCCGAAGGGAGCCGCTGCCGCCGATCGCGTCGCCGCCATCCTGGGCCGTATGGTCTGATCGGCCGTGTCCTCCCTGAGCACCTCGCTGACCGCGGCGCCGCCCCGTTCTGGTCGCCGCGCTCGACCGCGGCGAATCCTGGCGGTGGGCGTTCGTGTTGCGCTGCTCGTGCTGGTTCTCATCGGCACCGTCCTGGCGGCCGCAGCGGTGACCACCCCGGCAGTCGATGACGCCGCCGCGCGGGTGGCGTCAATCGACCGCTCGCACGGCTCAGTCGCAGTGCCCGTGGCCACCACCGACCACATCGCGCTGGCGGTGGTCGCCGCCGAGGACGGCCGGTTCTACTCGCATCACGGCGTCGACGCGCTCGGGGTTGTCCGCGCCCTTGGGGGTCGGCTCACCGGGACCGACGCCGGCGGCAGCACCCTCGACCAGCAGCTCGCCCACGCCCTCTATGTGCCTGGCGGGAACGGCCTGTGGGCCGGCGCGCAGGAGGTAGCGCTCTCGCTCAAGCTGGAGGGCCACTTCACCAAGCAGGCCATCCTCGACCTCTACCTGAACGCGGTGTACTACGGCCACGGCTACTACGGCATCGCCGCCGCGAGCGAGGGCTACTTCGGCGTCGTCCCCGCCCAGCTGAGCTGGGGCCAGGCGGCTCTCCTCGCCGGCCTGCTGCAGGCACCCAGTGCGCTCGATCCCACCCAGCACCTCGCCGCTGCCCTGCTTCGGCGCCAGTACGTCGTCGGCCGTCTTGTCGAAACCGGCGCCCTGACCGCCGTCCAGGCAACGCTGGTGGCGGCGAGTCCGGTGGCGTTGCGGCGCTGACGGCGCTGCACTTGATCCCCGCGGCGAGGACCCACTTGCGAGGGCAGAGGGGAGACGCCGCTACGGTCCCTGTCCCGAACGAAGGTCGAAGTAGGAATCGGAGGAACTCGTGGATGCGATCGAGCTGCTGACCGACGACCTCCGCACCATCCGCGGTCTCTTCCGCAGCTTTGCGCAGAGCAAGCGCCCACAGAGCCCCCAGAGGATCGCCTCGGAGGCGGCAACGCCGACCCGGCGGGCAGCGCTGGGCAGCAGCTCGACCAGCAAGGCAACCTCAACAACTAGGACAGCGCGAGAGGGGCGGCTCGTCTGCCCCTCTCTCCGGGGCGTCGGCAACGCGAGCCGGATGTGTCCATCGAAGGGATGAAGACCGGGCGGCGGCGGCCGACGCTCTTAGCACAAGGCACGGCGGGATGCCTCCCCGACCGTCCCACTCTCGCCGAGCCGACCACTGCCAGCTGCTCTGGGCTTCAGGAGGGCCGGTAGTCGAGCCCGTCGGGTCGGAGCAGTCGATAGGGACCGCTGCCGCTCCACTGCCAGACGACCGCTGACGTCGTCGGGTCGACGATGACGATGCGGCTGTTGTAGTC
>JALYTM010000149.1 GCA_030854305.1 Candidatus Dormiibacterota bacterium | reverse complement strand
GGCTGGCGCACCAACCTCGACGTATCCGGTCTCGGCAGCGTCAACAACATCGCCGTGCACATGTACGACCTGCTCCGATTCCTCCTGGACCAGGAGGTGACCGAGGTCAGCGCACTGTTCGACGTCGGCCGCGAGCGGGCCATGGAGGTTCTCCCCATGGTGCTGCTCCGCTTCAGCGGTGGCACGCTTGCCTATGCCAACGGGAACCAGACGTCGTTCAGGCCTCTCAACGAGATCGTCGTGTATGGCGAGCGCGGGCGTCTCGACGGGCAGGGGATCACCCGCCCGGAGACCGAGGGTGCTCTCCGCGTCGTCACCGAGGCCGGGGAACGGTCGACACACTACGCCAGCGCCGACTGCTACCAACGCCTCCTGTCCGCCTTTGCCGACGCGGTGGTCAACGATCGTGACCCCAGCCCGTCCGGCCACGATGGCCTGCGCAGTGTTCAGCTCACCGACGCGATCGCCCGTTCAGCGCGTGAGGGACGGGTCGTCGCAGTCGATGCGTAGCGAGCTCGGCACAAGGAGCCCCCACCGATGACTCATCGACAGCTGTTCCACACCAACGTCGCGGAGCTCGACAACGCCCGCGTCCAGCGCGAGGACGGGTGGGTGGACCTGAACATCAAGTTCCTCTCCGAGACGATCAGCGGTTTCGGTGAGGTATGCCTCTTCCGGGCCAGCTTTCCGCCCAACGCCGAACACCAGCGTCACATCCACGCCAACGCGGTCGAGTTCTTCTACGTGATCAGCGGCCGTGGCTCCTCAGGGTGCGGGAACGAGGAGCATGACGTGAGCGCCGGGTCGCTGGAGCTGATCCAGAAGGGTGCGGTGCACTGGCTGCGCAACGTGTCCGAGGACACGCCGATCGAGGTCATCGGCGGGTATCTTGCCGTTGGCAGCCTGGACGAGGCCGGCTACGAGCCGGTCCATGAGCACTGAGGCTAGCTGCCGTGGCCTACGTCGCCGCCGTAAGATGGAGCGCCTCCGCAGGGAGCGAACAACGCCTCGAGGCGATCCTGGCAGAGATGGCAGAAATCACCCGCGCCGAACCCGGCTGCCTGATGTACGAGGTGCACCGCTCGGTGGATGACGCGGGCGGGTATTTTCTCTATGAGCAGTTCGTCGACGAGGCCGCCTACATGCTGCACATCGATTCAGAACACTACAGGCGGCTGATCCTCGGCGAAGCGCTGCAGCTGCTCGACCACCGTGTTCGCCGTCTGTACGGCACCATGGCCGTCGTCTGAGGACGATGGCGAGCGCCTAGACCGTGCCCTCGCCGCGGGCGCCGCTTCGCGCATTGCGAACCCTCGCCGTCGACGTCAGCGCGCTCGGCGAATCCCGCGACCTTCGCCTGCTGTACACCAGTCAGAGCATCTCGGTGATCGGCAGACAGATCACAGTGGTTGCGGTCCCCTACCAGGTCTACCTCCTCACACGGTCGTCGCTCGCGGTGGCCATGCTGGGCCTGGTCCAGCTGCTCCCGCTGGTCGGCGTCGGACTCTATGCCGGGGCGCTCGCCGATCTCTTCGATCGTCGTCATGTGCTCCTTCTCTCGCAGCTCCTGCTTGCTCCGACGTCGCTGGCACTGGCTCTTCTCTCCCTCATCGCGCATCCGCCGTTGTGGCCGATCTATGTCATCACGGCACTGGCGGCGGCTGTCACAGCGGTGGAGCAGCCGACCCGGCAGGCGACCATCCCTCGCCTGGTGTCGCGTCGCAAGCTGTCATCGGCGATGTCCCTCAACCAGGTGATCTTTCAGTTCGGACAGGTCGCGGGACCGGTGGCCGGTGGCCTGGTGATCGCAATCGCCGGGCTCCGGTGGGCGTACACGATCGATGTGGGCACCTACCTGCTCGCCATGGTCGCGATCAGCTTCCTCGCTGCCCAACCTCCGGAATCGACAGGTGGGCGCCTCGGCGTTGCCGCGCCGATTGCCGGCATCCGGTACGTCGCCAAGCGGCCGATCCTGACGTCGATCTTCGGTGCCGACCTTCTTGCGATGATCTTCGGACTTCCGCGCGCCGTGTTCCCGGCGATGGCGGCGACAATCTTCCGGGTGGGCCCGTCGGGGCTCGGCCTTCTCTACGCTGCCCCGGCGGTGGGCGCACTCGTGGCCTCACTTCTCAGCGGATGGGTGGCGCAAGTCGAGCGACACGGACGCATGGTGCTCGCGTCGGTCGCGGTCTGGGGCCTGGCCATCACCGCGTTTGGTCTGACGCCCTGGCTCCTCCCCGCCCTGGGGTTCCTGGCCATCGCCGGGGCGGCTGACATGTTCAGCGCAGTCTTTCGCAACACCATCCTGCAGCTCACCACCGAGGATGGCTTTCGCGGACGCGTGAGCAGCCTCCACGTCATGGTCATCACCGGGGGTCCGCGGCTCGGCGATGTCGAGACGGGTGTCGTCGCAACCTTGATCAGCGTCCCGTTCGCCGTGGTGACCGGTGGCTTGGCGTGCCTCGTGGGAATTGCTGTCCTCGGCGTCGCGGTTCCGGCGCTGTGGCGATATCGATACGACCCACGCGGGGATGAAACAACGCTGACGACCCAGCAGTAGCTCGCGGATTGGTCGTGCCCTACGGAAGGGGCGGCGGCTCCCAGTCGGGCCCGGGGAGCTCCGGGTAGGCGGCGACTCCCAGCGTGTCGTCGCGGTCGAGCTCCAGGAGGAAGGACCGGCAACGAACCGCCTCGTCGTTCTCACCGATGGCAGCGGAGGCAGCGAGCAGTGCGTGCACACCACGCAGAAATCCCCGGTTGGTCGGCCTCGCCCAGCGCACCATGCCGGTGCCACCCCACCCCTCACGGCGCAGGCGGTCCAACCCGCGGTGGTAGGCGACGCGCGCGAACGCGTACGCCGCGACCGGTTCGCCATCCGCGAGGCTGCGCTCACTGAGCCGAGCCCACACCTCGAGCAACGCCGGGTGGGCAGCGGCCACGCGCTCGAGCGACGTGCCGCGAGCCGCATCGCCGTCAACAACCAGGGCGGCGCGCAGGGCGTCCACCGCGGCGTCGGGCTCAGCGGTCAGGACAGTCTCGTGGCGCGCTGGCGAGACTGACGATGCCCCGACGAGGGGCAGATCATGGACTGGCCGCTGCGGCGGGTCGGGGCTCACCAGGCGAGGGTAGCCGAGGGCGCCTGCCATCGGGGCGCGCGCCGGCTGCCGCGGTCGCCGCTACGGCGTGTATGACCCGCCGTAGATGTCGCTGTTGCCGAACGTCGCCGCGCAGTCGGTGGCGGGCGAGGGCGTGGGCAGCCGCGTCGGGTCGAGGAACGACTGGCGGTACGCATCGATCGCCGGGCACACCGCCGCATTGCGGACGTCATTCCAGTTCGCCACCCCGTGCGTGCGCGTCGCGGCGACGTAGTTGTAGTCACCGAGGAACTCGCAGCACAGATTGTTCTCCGACGAGGCGCGGGCATCACCGGCGGCCCCGCGGTGCAGGGTGTCGAACTCCCCCACCGCTCCGCCGGCGGCCACGTGGGCATGCCGCACCACACCGAGCATCGGACGCGAGCTGGCGGTGGTGGTCCGCCACGGCGCGAGGAAGGCGTCGTACGTGAGGTAGACGTCGGTCCCATTGGGCGAGATGGCGACGGCGGGGAAGTCCGGCCGGTCGCCGGCCTGCTGCACCGCCACGGGGGCACTCCAGTCGCGGCCCTGGTCGGTGCTGGTGCGAAGAAGCGCCTGCTCATGGTTGAGGCCACGTCGTCCGTCGGACCAAGTCATGGCGATCTCGTTGGTGGCGTCGGCTCCTGTTGGTGCGCCGTTGGCGATGTCGACGCTGAGGACGCTCCACGTCCGCGCGCCGGCGATGCCATCAAAGGTGAATCGTGGATCGCCGTTGGCGACGTGGACCGGGTCCAGCTTGCCCACGTCGGTGACGTTGGCGACCGCTCGCGGTGCCTCGAAGGTGGCCCCGCCGTCGAACGACCTGGCCATCATCTGCTGGGAGGTGTGCGGGTAGTTGTCCTCGAACCAGAGCAGGTACACGGTGCCGTGGCTGTCGGTTCGGATCGTGCAGCCGGTGGGCCCGGTGAAGGCGGTGGGAATGGCGTTGAACACCTTGACCGGGTCGGACCACTTGGACCCGCCGTCGGTGGACCGCGCCACCACGATGGGCGAGTGCACCTTTCCGAACGAGGTCCAGCAGACATAGGCATTGCCGAAGAACCGGCTGCTGGAGGCGTTGTCGGCCCACACCGCATCCTTGTCGCTGAACGTGATCGGAAACAGGTCCTTGGACGCAATCACCGGCGCCATCCACGCGGACTGCTGGCTGTGCGCAGCCGCCACCACGTTGTCTGTCCGCGCCACCGCGATCGCCTCGGAACCCTTGATGGTGGTGCTGTTGGGGAAGTTGGACGCGAGGCTCGCGTAGTACAGCCGCGAGCCGTTCGACCACGAGAACCCGCCCCGACCGGGGCGCGGACCGAAGGCCAGCGCGGGGTCACCATCGCCGACGATGCCCTTCTCGAAGTACCCGGGCACGGTACCGATCGGTCCCACCTGGGCGGTGCCGGTGCGCGCGCTCCAACCCGTGTACGTGGGCTCGGTGTAACTGCTGCCCCCGTTGAATGAGAAGTACACGCCGTTGTCGCTGATGCCCGGTGTGAACGAGCAGTCCGTCCCGGCGCAGGGTGCGTTGTCGATCTCGTCGTTGGAGCCGGACACCACCACGTTGGGATGCGCGGGGTCGATTGCCACCGACACCGCGGGCTCGTTCTGCTTGTTGAGGGGGAAGTCAGTTGACGGGCTGCCCACTGTGACCAACGTGTCTCCGGCGCCGGCAGCCCGCGCCGGCGTGGCGCCGCCGGCGACAGCGTTGACGGCCAGGAACAGCGGCAGGACCGCTACAACGGGTGCTCTGCGACCCATGCCTACACCCCTTCACATTTGACGTTGGGGCAGATTATCACTCGGGGGATCCTGCCGCGTGCGGCTGGTCGACTGCCGGTCAGACGTGGCCGCCTGCTTGCCACACATCGACGACGGCGAGCGGGGTGCG
>JALYTM010000148.1 GCA_030854305.1 Candidatus Dormiibacterota bacterium | reverse complement strand
GGGCAGCTCAGCGGCGGCGAGCGCCAGCGCGTCGCGATCGCGCGGGCCCTTGTCAACCGGCCGCGCCTGCTGCTCGCGGACGAGCCCACCGGCAACCTCGACGACGAATCCGCCGAGCGCGTGCTCGACCTCCTCGAGCAGCTCCGCACCGAGCGCGGCTGCACGTTGGTTGTGGTCACCCACAATGCCCACGTGGCGCACCGCGCCGATCGCCTCCTGCGCCTCCACGACGGCGTCGTCCAATCGTGAGCTGGCGTGACGGCATCGCCCTGGCGCTCCGCAGCATCGTTCGTCGCCCGGCGCGCACCGTACTCACCGTCCTCGCCATCGCGCTCGGCAGTGGATTGCTGGTGGCGTTGGTCGCCATCGCCCAGGTGGCCGACACACAGGTGATCGGGGAGCTCGGCAAGGGTGGTCCCACCACCGCGATCACCGTGCTGCCCCAGCGCGCCGCCAACACCCAGCTGGGCAGCGACAACGCCCAGGGCGGCGGCGCCGATCCCATCACCGACGCCACCGTGGCGACCATCCGCAGCGCGCCCGCGGTGACCTCGGTGGTCACCGTGATCAGCCAGTCGGTGTTCGTGATCCCGCCTCCGCGCGGCGCCGCGATCACGCGCTTCACCGGTGAGGACCCCGACCGTGGGCTG
This sequence comes from Candidatus Dormiibacterota bacterium, assembly GCA_030854305.1. Lineage (GTDB taxonomy): Bacteria > Chloroflexota > Dormibacteria > Aeolococcales > Aeolococcaceae > Aeolococcus. The sequence goes on along the minus strand of JALYTM010000148.1, from coordinate 4,395 downwards.
CCGCAGCCCTTCGTCGACAGCGTGGTGGGCGTCGATCTCTCGCGCGTCCACGACCTCCCCGTGACCATCGTCGCGGGCCGGCTGCCCGACGTCCGATCGGTGTCCCAGGTGGCCGTCACCGCCGGGTACCTCGACCACCTCCATCTCACAGTCGGCAGCGCCGCCAAGGTCCTCGGCACCGAGGTCGAGATCGGCGCGCCCCAGGTCGTGGATGCCGCCGGTGGGGCGGTGCGGTCGCGATGGACGCGCGCGGTGATCACCGGGGTGGTGGCCCAGGACGCGGGAAGCGGCGACCTGCTCGGCTCGCAGCAGCTGACGTCGGCCGACCGAAACTGGCAGAACGCGGGCGAGGACGGGTCGAACCTCGGAATCCCGCTGCCCACCTCCCAGTACGCCGCGCTGATCGTGGTCGCCGACTCGCTCGTCGACGTCCACCAGGTGCGCGCCGAGGTGACCACGCTCGGCTTCGCCAACAGCGCTCCCGAACACCTGGTGGCGTCGGTCCAACGCTACCTGCACGTGGTCGACATCGTGCTCGGCTCCATCGGCACGATCGCGCTGATCATCGCCGCCCTCGGCATCGCCAATGCGTTGCTCGCAGCCGTGCGCGAGCGCCGCCGCGAGATCGGCGTCCTCAAGGCGATCGGCGCTCGCGACGGTGACGTGCTCCGATGGTTCCTCGTTGAGGCCTTCCTGTGCGGGGGCGCGGGCGGCATTCTCGGCACCGTGTTCGGACTCGCCGCCGTCACCGTGACCGCCGCCATCGTCAACACATACCTGGTTCAGCAGGGGCTCGGCAGCGTCGCCCTCGGCGGAGTCCCGCTGGTGACCGCGCTCGTCGGCGTGCTCGGTTCCGTCGCCCTGTCCCTGGTGGCCGCGGCCTGGCCTGCGCTGCGCGCTGCGCGGCTGCCGGCCCGAGAGGCGGTGGGAGCGCTATGACGGCGCGACGTCGGCTCACGGTGGCGATGGCCGTGGCTCTGGCCCTGGTCTGCTCAGGCTGCGCCAGCGGTCCACCTCCGCTGGCGACAGGACCGCCCATCCCCGCCGCCGGACAGCCCCTCGTCTATTCCGCCCTCGGTGCCAGCGAGACGGCGGGCAGCGGTCTCGACGACACCAACCTGCGCGAGCGGTATGCGTGGCCGCAGCTGTTCTTCAACCAGGCGCTGCCACGCGCCGCCACCTTCTACAACTTCGCCTTCCCGGGAATCACCACCGCGACAGCCCTCACGGATGAGGTGCCGGCGGCGCTCGCGGTGAACCCGGACGTGGTCACCGTCTTCTTCAGCATCGACGACCTCGTCAACGGCGTGTCGACCGCTGACTTCGAGACCAACCTCGATGCCATCGTCCATGCGATGCGCCGCGGCGGCCGGGCCCGCGTTCTCGTCGGCAACGCCCCTGCGGTCGACAACCTCCCGGCCTTCCGTGCCTGTGAGGGCCTCGCCGCCGGGGCGCTTCCGTGCCCGCTCCCGCCGGGGGTGGTGCTACCCGCGGTACCGGTCGTCGATGCCGAGGTGGCGGGCTACGACGCGGCGATCACGTCGGTGGTGACCCGTGAAGGCGCGATCCTGGTCGACCTGCGCCCCTACAGCGCCGACGTGGTCGCCCATCCCGAGGATGTCGGGCCGGACGGCCTCCATCCCAGCCCACAGGGCGACCAAAAGATCGCCGCGCTGTTCGCCGCCGCATACCGCGCCTGACGTCTTGGTCGCGGCTGCGCGTGGACGCGGTCGCTACCGGACCAGGCCTCGCGCGACCAGCTCGGCCATCGCCTCCTCGCTGCGGTCGACCGGTGTCTCGGTGGCCACCCAGCCGGCGAGATCGCGGAGAGCGGTGTCACGCTCGACCCTTGCCTCGAACCCGAGCAACTGCCGTGCGCGGGTGGTGTCGGCCCAGCAGTGGCGGATGTCGCCGGCCCGCCACCGGCCGGTGATCTCAGGTGTCACCCCCGGCCGGAGGACGCCGGCAAGTGTGGTGGCGAGGGACGTCACCGTGATCGAGGCGCCGGTGCCGACGTTGATGGCGTGGCCGGGTGCGTCCGGCGCGGTCATCGCCAGCAGGTTGGCGCGCACCACGTCGTCGACATGCACCAGGTCGCGCTCCTGCCCGCCGTCCTCGAACACCAGCGGGCGCCGGCCGCCGAGCAACCGCGCGCAGAAGATGGCGGCGACACCGGTGTACGGGTTCCCCAGCGCCTGGCGCGGCCCGTACACGTTGAGGTAGCGGAGCGCGACGCACTCCACGCCGTGCGCCTCCCCGCCGACCAGCACCAGCTGCTCGCCGGCGAGCTTGCCGATGGCGTATGGGGACGTCGGGCGCAGGCGGAAGTCCTCGCCGGTGGGCACGGGCACCACCACGGCGCGGCATATCGGACAGAGCGGCTCCCACCGCCCGGCGTCGAGGTCATGCGCCGCGCGCGGCAGCGCCGACACCGCGCCGTGCTCCGAGCACCGATAGGCACCGTCGCCGTAGACGACCATGGAGCTGGCTGCCACCACCCGGCGTACTGTGTCGCGACGCCGCAACACTTCCTCGAACAGCACCGCGGTCCCGGTGGCGTTGACGTCGATGTAGCGGGCCATCTCGTACATCGACTGGCCGTTGCCCACCATGCCGCCCTGGTGGAAGACCACCTCGGCACCGTTCATCGCGTCGGACACGGCGCGGGCGTCGCGGAGGTCGCCGGTCACCAGGCGCGCACCATCGTTGAGGAAACGGGCCACCTCACCCTCATGAGCCTGGGGGTCGAGGTTGTCCAGCACGGTGACCTCGTGACCGGCGAGGAGCAACGCGTCGACGAGGTGGGAACCGACGAACCCGGCACCCCCGGTCACCACCACGCGCACCGAGCTCACGTCCGCTCCCACAGCACCACGCCGTCCACGCGCGCCACCACGCGGTACGACACCTCGAGGCGCTGCACGGCGTCGGAGTACCCGGCCGCCTGCGACTTGGCGCTGACGTCGCCACCGGTGTCGATCACCACGAACGCGGGCGAGCCCGGTGGCGGAAACTCGGTGACCTCCGGGCGGTCGCTGAGGTGCGCGACCAGGCCCGTCGACGCCGACACCGACGCGGACGACGGCACCTCCGAGAGCAGCGCGTTGACCGCAACACTGCGGCCCACGCCGGTCATGTCGTTGAGCCGCCCTCTGAGGTCGACACTCAGTGGAACCGCCAGCACCACGCCTGCCACCGCGACCGCACCGAGCAATCGCCTGCGCGCGAGGAGGGCAGCGCCCACCGCGCGAATGCGCGCAACGCGGCGCCACCCCAGCAAAGCGCAGGCGAGCAGAAGAGGGAAGGCCTCGATGCCGTACTGGAGCACCAGGGTGGACTGGAACGGACTGTTGCTGAGCAGCGCGAGGAGCAGCGGGGGCAGCGGAGCCAGCAAGGCCCAGCCCGACAGCAGCGGTAGAAGTGCCAGCGGCACCAACGCGACTGCCAGCCCTTCGAGCGGCCCCGCGCTGAGGAGGTGGGCGACCCACGTGGACGGGTGGGTTGCCATCCCGGTCACGATCGCTCCCGGTGTGGTGGCGTGGCCCCCGGCGCCGAGGTACGCATACCTGGCCAGCAGGTCACTGGGCGCCCCACCGCGCACCGCCGGCATGTACACCCCGACCACGGCGACGAAGCCCGCCAGCGCGACCGCGGTGATCAACAGCCCGGCTCGACGCCGCTCCACGACGAAGATGATCCACCCGATCCCGGCAACGACCAGGAACGCGTCCTCTTTGAGCAGGGTGAGCACGGCGCAGCAGGCTGCAACCGCCAGCCACCGCCGCCGCGACGCCGCTTCCAGCGCCAGCAACGCGAGCACAGGAGTCAGCGCCTCGCTGTGGTAGTCGAAGCCCGCCGCGCGCAGCACCAGCGGGCTCAGTGCCGTCGCCAGCGCGGCGATCACCGCGCCCGGGTAGTCCTCGCCGAGCCAGCGTCGGGCCAGTCGCCACGCCGCCCATGGGGCCGCCGCAAGGCCGGCGGAGGCGACGACGAGAAGCCAGACCGGGCTCTGGACCACCCGGTACAGCTGCGCCCACACCAGCAGGATGGGCTCCCAGTGCTGGCCTCGGAAGTCGTAGGCGACAAAGCTGCTCGACCAGCCCCGGCCGGCGCTGAGGTTGCTGGTGAGCTGGTCGAAGAACCCGAGGTCGTACGCGGGCGCATGGAAGCTGAAGTACCGGAGGAGCGAGTGCGTGGTATAGGCGACGAACACCGTGCCCACGATGACCACGATCGGACCGCGGCCGCGCCAGAAGCCGCGGCTCACGCAAACGTCGACTGCAATCCGGCGCACACCGCCGCCGTCCGCGGTGCCCGCGCCGTCGCCGCCGCGTCCCAACGCAGCGCGTGGAGGTCGGCGGCCTCGTCGATGTCGTGCCAGGCGGACAGCAGCAG
>JALYTM010000147.1 GCA_030854305.1 Candidatus Dormiibacterota bacterium | reverse complement strand
CCGCCCGCACCCTCGCCTGGGCGCGCCGCTGCCGAAACGTCCACCCCGGCGGCGGACGGCTGCTGTTCGGCATCTGCCAGGGCGGCTTCGACGCCGGTTGCCGCCAGGAGTCGGCGGCCGCGGTGGCGGCGCTCGACTTCGACGGGGTCGCCATCGGTGGGCTGTCGGTGGGAGAGCCACTCGAGGTCATGAAGGCGATGACCGCGGTCTCGGTCAGCGCCCTGCCCAGGAACCGCCCCCGGTACTTCATGGGGCTCGGGACGGACGCCGAACTGCTCGCCATGGTGGCGCTGGGGGTCGACATGTTCGACTGCGTGGTGCCCACCCGCCTGGCCAGGACCGGCACGGCCATGACCCCCGACGGCCGCTTGCCGCTGCTGCGGGCCGCGTCCCGCGACGACCTCCGCCCGCTGGTGGACGGCTGCGCCTGCAGCACCTGCTCGCGGTTCTCGCGCGCGTACCTGCGCCACCTCATCGCCGCCGGGGAGATCCTCGGGCACCGGCTGCTGTCGGTGCACAACCTCACCCACCTCAGCAGGCTGATGGCCGGCGCCCGTGAGGCCATCGTCAAGGGCGGGTTCGACACCTTTCGCGAGACGGTCAGCGCGCGGCTGGCTGCGCGCGTCCGGTGAGGCGCTGATCCCCGCTACACTCGTTGGTCGTGGCTGATTTTCTTCTCCGCGTGTCCCGCGTGCGCGTCGTCATTGTTGTGCTGATCGTGCTCGGGGCGCTCTTCATCGACGGTTACAGCGTCTTCTACCGCTACGTGGTGGTGCACCAGCCGTTCCCGCAGACGCTGACATCGATTCCCACCATCGCCGGCCACCCGGTCACGTTCGTCAAGGGACTCGACCTGCAGGGCGGCACCCAACTGGTCATCCAGGTGTGCCACGGACCCGACGACCCGCCCGGGGTCGGCTGCCGCAACGGCCCCAAGGGCCAGACCGTCGGCGCCGCGCGGGACCACACCATTCCCCTTTTGCAGCAGCGCGTCAACGGCCTCGGCGTATCCGAGGCGGCGGTGTCGGCGCAGGGTGACGACTCCATCGTCGTGCAGCTCCCGGGGGTCGGCCTGCAGCAGGCGCAGGCGGCGATCGGCACCACCGCGAAGCTCCACTTCGCGAGCGCCGTGGTGGGCGCGCCCGACCCGACCAGCGCGCAGTTCCTCGCCGACCAGGAGCGCCTGCTCGACCCCACCCAGTTCAACAACACGCAGTTCTACCCGCAGGGGTACCACTGGAAGATCGTCGACGCGCTCGACGCCAGTGACGTGCAGTCGGCCGACGTGGGCGCCGACCAAAGCGGACAGATCGCCGTCAACATCACCTTCAACGAGCAGGGCGCGAGCGCGTGGAGCAAGCTCACCACCGCCGCGTTCGCGCAACCGCAAGGGACCGCGCTGAACCGGCTCGCCATCTTCCTCGACAACCAGGTTATCACCGCGCCGGACGTCCAGGGCGTGTCCAGCAACAAGACGCAGATCACCGGCGGGTTCACGTCGGCACAGGCTCAGCAGCTCGCCAACTACATCTCGGCGGGTGCGCTGCCGGCAGAGATCGTGACCGTGCAGAGCACGTCGGTGAGCGCCACGCTCGGAGCCCAGACGGTGCAACGCAGTCTCATCGCCGGCGCGGTCGGGCTGCTCATCATCGCGCTGTTCATGCTCGGCTACTACCGCTTTCCCGGCTTCCTCGCGTGCATCGCGCTGCTCGCGTACGGGGCCATCGTGCTCGCCCTGTTCAAGGTGATCGGGGTGACCATATCCCTGGCGGCGCTGGCGGGCTTCGTACTGAGCGTGGGCATGGCGGTCGACGCCAACGTGCTCATTTTCGAACGAATACGCGACGAGCTGCGTCACGGGCGTTCCCTCGGACCGGCGGTCGACACCGGCTTCCGGCGCGCCTTCCCGGCCATCCGTGACAGCAACGTCTCGACGATCATCGCGTGCGCCGTGCTCGCGTTCCTCGGCACCGACGTGGTGCGCGGCTTCGCAATCACGCTCGGCATCGGTGTCGCGGTGAGCTTCTTCAGCGCCGTGACGGTGACCCGCGCCCTGATGGCGGCGGCGCTGCGGTCGCGGTTGGGGAAGAAACCCACCATGTACACGCAGATTCACGACGTGGAATACGCCGCAACGCCGCCGCGCGGCCAGTTCGACATCGTTCGCTCGCGCAACGTCTACTTCGCTCTGTCGCTGGCGATCATCGTCCCCGGCATCCTGGCGATCATCTTCTGGGGCTTCCGCCTCGGCCTCGACTTCCGCGGTGGCTACAAGGTCGACGTGGCGCTGAACCAGCAGACCACGCAGACGCAGGTGGCCAACACGGTCACCTCGGTGATCGGCAACCTCGAACCCCAGGTGCAGAGCGACAGCAACAACCTCTACGAAATCAGCTTCCTCCCCGGCGCCACCAGCAGTGGCGGCGATCCGGTGCAGGCGGTGCAGACTGCCTTGAACAACAGGTTCGGCATCGCCACCGACCCCAGGACCCACAACCCCAACATCCAGGAGCAGTTCATCGGGCCCAGCGTGGCCAGCGGCCTGGTGCAGAGCGCGGTCATCCTGATCCTGGTGGCGTCGGCGCTGATCGCGATGTACCTGGCGCTGGTGTTCCGCCGCCAGAAGGCGATCTCGGCGTGGCGGTTCTCGGTGTGCGCCTTCCTCAAGCTGCTCCACGACGTGTTCGTGCTGGCAGGCATCTGGGCGATCCTGGGCAAGTTCAGCAACCTCGGGGAGGTCAACACGCTGTTCGTCACCGCGCTGTTGACCTCGGTGGCGTTCTCCATCCACGACACCATCGTGGTGTTCGACCGGGTGCGCGAGAACCTCCGCTTCGGGCCGCGCCTCACCTTCGACCAGGTGATCAACCTGTCGACGGTCCAGACCATGACGCGCTCGCTCAACACCTCGCTCACCGTCGTGTTCGTGATGCTCGCACTGGTGCTGTTCGGTGGGGCGACGATCACCGGCTTCGTGCTCGCGCTGCTGATCGGGATCGTGACCGGGACCTACAGCTCGATCTTCAACGCGAGCACCCTGCTGGTCGCGTGGCAGAAGGCGTCCGAACAGCGCAAGAGCGACGCGCTGCCCCCGGCCGGGCAGCGGAGGGTGGCACGCGCCGCCGGGTAGGTCCAGCCCCCAGCACACATGAATACCGTCACCTCGGACCAGCTCACCGAACTGGTGCAGCCGTCGCTGCGCCACCTCGGGCTCAGCCTTGTCGACCTGCAGTGGCGCCCGGGACGCACAAGCGTGCTCCGGCTGGTCATCGACTCCCCGGCAGGGGTCACTTTGGACGACTGCGAGCGCGTCTCCCACGCGGTCGGTGCGGTGCTCGACGCGTACGACCCGATCACGTCGCGCTACGAGCTGGAGGTGTCGTCCCCCGGAGCCGAGCGCCCGCTCACCACCGACGCCGAATGGCAGGGCGCGGTTGGTCGCCGCGTCAACGTGCGCCTTCGGTCCGGTGACGCGGAGACGATCATCGAGGGCCGCCTGCTGAGTCTCGACGACGGCACCCTGGAAGTCGAGGCGCGAGACCGCAACCGTCGCCGGCTCCACACCCTGACCCGTGCCGACGTGATCGCCGGGCGCATCGTGGTCGACATCTAGGCGATGGCCGACGTCACCCCGCTCGGCGGAGCACTCGCCGAGCTGCGCCACCAGACCGACCTGTCCGACGAACGCCTCACCGCCCTGTTCGAGGCGGCGTTCGTCGACACCTACCGCCGCCTGGTGGTCGACGATCCGCGTGTCCACGCCCGCGTCGACCTGACCGCCGGCGAGTGCCGCCTGTACCGGCGAGACGAGACAGGGGAGGAGGCACCCGTCGAAGCGGCGACCGTTCCCGACTTCCCCCGCCAGGCGGCGTCAGCTGCCCGCCAAGCAGTGGCCACCGCCATGCGCGAGGCCGGCAAGGACCGCGTGCTCCGCGAGGCCTCGCTACGGCGAGGTGAGCTGATCGACGCGATCATCGAGACCCATGCGGGCACCGTGTGGCACCTGCGTGCCGGCGACATGCGTGCCCTGCTACCGCCCGAGGAGCAGGCGGCCGGCGAGGAGCTGGTCCCCGGGCGGCACGTCAAGGTGATGGTGCTCGAAGGGCGCCGGCGCAGCCAGGACGCCGTCGTGGTGGTGTCGCGCTCGCACCCGCAGCTGCTCCGCCTGCTCCTCGAGCAGGAGGTGCCGGAGGTCGCCAACGGCCAGGTGGTGATCCGCGGGATCGTCCGCGAGGCGGGGCGTCGCAGCAAGGTGGCCGTCGAGGCCGCCGACCCTGCGGTCGACGCCCGGGGCGCCTGCATCGGTCCGCGCGGCATCCGCCACCAGTCGATCACCGGCGAGCTGGGCGACGAGCAGGTCCAGATCGTGAACTGGTCACCCGACCCAGCCACGTACATCGGCAACGCCCTGGCCCCGGCCACCGTCCAGGCAGTCGACCTCGACGAGGAGACCCGGACGGCCACGGTCACGGTGGCCGAGGACCAGCTCTCGCTGGCGATCGGTCGCGGCGGCGGCAACGCGCGGCTGGTGGCGCGCCTCTGCGGCTGGCGGATCGACGTCGTCAGCCGCTGAGATGGCCGCCGTCCCGATGCGCACGTGCGTTGGCTGCCGACAGGTGCGACCGCGGGCGGAACTGGTCCGGTTCGCCCGTGACAGCGACGGACACGTTACTCTTGACCTTCGCAACCAACTCCCCGGCCGGGGAGCCTACCTCTGTGCGGGCAGCGACACCTGCATGGCGCAGGCGCGGCGTCGGCGGGGTCTTGGCCGTTCCCTGCGCGTAGGGGAGAATGACATCAGGTACGACGAGTTGGACGCCGCTCTGGCGCCCGACAGGGAGGAATGACCATCGCCACGGTGAAGAAGCTCCAGCTGCCGGCCACGGTGACCGTGGCGGAGCTTGCCGAACGCCTGTCGGTCTCCGGACCGCAGCTCATCAAGTACCTGATGACCAACGGGGTCATGGCCACCCTCAACCAGTCGGTCGACTTCGACACCGCCGCCCTCGCCGCGGACAACTTCGGGTTCGAGGCGGAGAGTGAGCA
>JALYTM010000146.1 GCA_030854305.1 Candidatus Dormiibacterota bacterium | reverse complement strand
ACGTGACATACCGCCGCATCGCGTCCGGGTCGGCCGCGAGCGTGGCGAAGATGCCCACCGAGGCGTCGTCCCACGCCTCCACATCGGGGTCGAGGCGCACACCGACGCGGACGGCGTCGCGGGCACGCCTGGCGCACTCTGCCACCTCCTCGAGGGTGTGGGCGCGCGGGCCGACCCCCCAGCGCAGTCCCCCAGAGGACTCGGGCAGCGACGACCTCACCTCCCGGATCAGCTCGGCGGCGCTCAGGCGGCTGGGCAGCAGCGCGATCCACATGCCCGGCTCGTCGGCGGCGAGCAGCGCGCCACGGAGCCGCAGCACGCTGTCGAGGATGCGCTCGGCGTCGTCGGAGGAGGCCATGCAGGCGAGCACGCTGAACGGTGGTCGCAGCTCCAGGTCGGTGGCCGCGGCCAGCCGTCGCAGCTCGTCGCCGGAGTCGCCCGCGATCAGGCGCTGAAGGATGCGGTCGCGGTCGCGGTCGCGCCGGCGCATCAGCCGCTCGCGCGTCTCCAGGTAGGCGGCGCCCACCGCCCCGCTGATCTCATCGAGGTACTCGAGGACCTGGCCGGTCACCGCGATCACCGTCGACCCCGGGAGGTTCTCGAGCACTGCGGGGTTGCCGATCATCTCGCGCCACACCACCCGGGCGGCGAGGCGGTAGGCGGCGAGCAGCACCTCCAGTGGCACCCCCATCTCCGCCTGCTGCGCTCCCATCGAACCGAGCCGCTGGAGGTCGGCGGTGCGCAGACCGCGGCCGTCGTGAAGCAGGCGGACCAGTGTGCGCAGCGCGTCGCGGCAGGCGCCGGTGACCGAACGCAGGTAGCCGATGCTGCGGAACTGGGCCGGCAGCACCAGCTCGGCTGCGATACGCCGGGTCATCCGCCGCGCGATGATGTCGACGTCGGCGAGGAGCCGGGCCGTCACCTCGGGAGGCAGTGTGGCCGTGGCGGCCCATCCATCTGGCTGGGATACCGGGTTTTCAGCGACCGATTTCTCCACGCGGGCCATTATGGACCTGATGGCCAAAAACCGCCCACCCAATGTGCCCGCCGGGGCCGATGGCGCCGGTCGCCGCTCCCACCCACACTGATCACATGCTCTACGACGACCTCTTCACCCGCCTCGAGCGGGCACGCTGGACCCTTTCCGACGACATCCCGTTCGAGGACATCGACCGCAGCCTGCTGACCGACCAGTGGATCCACGACCTCCGTCAGATCTGCCTGACCGAGCTCAGCGCGCTATACGCCACCGAGATGTTCCTCCGCGACTTCTACGCGGACATCGACTTCTGCAGCTTCGTCTCGATCTGGTTCTACGAGGAGATGAAGCACCACCTGACGCTGCGCAAGTACCTCGAGCATGTCGGAGAGACCTTCGACGAGGCCGAGCTGCCGCGGCTGCGCCTGACCTTCGCCGAGGGGCCCGCGATCGAGACGCTGACCATGCACTTCTGCGGCGAGCAGCGCCTGGCCCACTGGTACACCGCCTTCTCCCGCAACGCGCCCGAGCCGGTGCTGCGCAAGATCTTCAAGATCCTCGCCGCCGACGAGCTGCGCCACGCCGCGTGCTACGCCAAGTACCTGCGCAAGGCGGTCGCCAACAAGCCGGAGGTGCTCCCGGACATCCTGCGCATGACGCTGTGGATGCTGCGCAGCACCAACGACGCACCCAAGCACCCCACCACGGTCACCGAGCCGAGCGTGTGCGGCAAGCTCGAGGACCCCGAGTACATCTCCCGGATGCTCAACTGGTACCTGCCCGGCCGTGACCACGAGGCACCGGTGCAACGCCGCATCCTCGCGTTGATGTCGGAGCTGGCGGGAACCAAGATGACCACCACCAAGGACATGCTGCCGGTGATCCGCCGCCTCATGCCCGCGGAGGCCGCCGCCTGAGGCTTGCGCTCGGGGGGACCGGGCGCTTCTATAATCCGACGGGATGTCGGAGCGGGTTCGGGTGTGCGCAACCGTGCGCGGGAGAGTGCAGATGGTCGGGTTCCGGGCTTTCGTGGTGCACCACGCCAAGGGGCTCCACGGCACCGTGTCCAATCGCCCCGACGGCGCCGTCCGCTGCGTGGTCGAAGGCAGCCGCGCCGCGGTCGACCAGCTGATCGCGCTCCTCCACGAGGGACCCACCTACGCCCACGTCGAGTCGGTCGAGGTGGTCCGTGAGGCCTTCCGCGGTGACCTGCCTCCGTTCACGGCGAGCGCATGAACTTCCGCTGGGCCGACCGCATGTCCCGGATCGGGACCGAAAGCGCGTTCGAGGTGCTGGCGCACGCCAAGCGCCTGGAAGCCGAGGGTCGGGACATCATCCACCTCGAGATCGGCGAGCCCGACTTCGCCACCCCCCAGAACGTCATCGACGCCGCGGTGCGAGCCCTCAATGACGGGGCCACGCACTACACCGCTGCCAGTGGCATCCGCGTGGTCCGGGAGGCCACCGCCCGGTACGTGACGCGACGCACCGGCGTGCCCACCACCGCCGACAACATCGTGATGGTGCCCGGAAGCAAGAACATCCTCGCGTTCCTCCTGCTGTCCATCGTCGAGCCGGGGGACGAGGTCATCGTGCCCGACCCCGGGTACCCGATCTACCGCTCGCTGGTCAACTTCATCGGCGCCACACCGGTGTCCGCTCCGATCAGGCAGAGCAACGACTTTCGCCTCGACATCGACGAGCTGCGTGGGCTGGTCACCCCGCGGACACGTCTGCTGATCGTCAACACGCCGGCCAACCCCACCGGTGGCCGCCTGACCCGCGACGACTGCGAGGCGGTCGCGCAGCTGGCCATCGAGCATGACCTGGTGGTGCTCAGTGACGAGATCTACGGCCGCCTGAGCTACGACGGCGAGCACGTGTCCCTGTATGGCATTGACGGCATGGCCGAGCGCACCGTGCTCATGGACGGTGTCAGCAAGGCGTGGGCGATGTGCGGCTGGCGGTTGGGATTCGGCGCCATGCCCGTCGAGCTCGCGCTCAGGATGGACACGCTGATGATCAACAGCTCCTCCTGCGCCGCCGCGGCCACCCAGATGGCGGCGATCGAGGCCTTCGAGGCCGAGGAGTCGGACGCCGCCGTCGACGTCATGGTCGCCGAGTTCCGTCGGCGTCGCGACCTCATCGTCGACGGGCTGAACCGCATCCCTGGGATCACCTGCCGGCGACCCGCCGGTGCCTTCTACGTGTTCCCGGACATCACCGGGACGGGCTTCGCCGATCGCGACCTCCAACGGGAGCTGCTCGACGAGATGGGCGTCGCGGTGCTGGCGGGATCGGCGTTCGGCCCCCACGGCGCGGGGCACATCCGGCTGAGCTACGCGAACTCGCCTGCCAACATCGAGCGGGCGCTCGATCGCATCGCCAGCTTCCTCGGGGCGGGCGCAGCAGCGTCGCCGGCCTGAACCCCGCCTCACCCCGCCCCTGAGCGCGTGAGCGGTCCGCCGGTCACACCCACCCGCGCCGCTGCTCTCGAGCTGCTGCGAGAGCATGACGTGGTGCCGCTGGTGCGCGACCTGCCGACAGGGGGGCGCACCCCGGTGGCCGTGATGCGCGCGCTCGGTGTCGACGGCCGCTGCTTCCTGCTCGAGTCAGCTCAGCAGGGCGGCAGCATCGGCGGCTATTCGTACCTCGGCCACCACCCCGAAGCGGTGAGCGACACCGATGCCTCCGACCCGCTGCGACCCCTCGAGGCCGTGAGCCGCGAGAGCGTCGCACCCGTCGCGGGGTTGGAGGACGTGTTCACCGGCGGCTGGGTGGGGTACCTGTCGTACGAGGCCGCTCGCTGCTACGAGCGGCTGCCCCAGCCCGCCGCCGACCCGACACCACTGCCCATCGCCGACTTCGCGCTGTTTCGATCACTGGTCATCTTCGACCACGCACGGCAGCGCATCCTGGTGACCACCCAGCTGCGCCGGTCCGACGCCGGCGCCGCCGGGGCCTATGACGAAGCGGTCGAGCGGCTGGAAGCGACGCGAGCGACGGTGGCCGCAGTCGGCGCAGCGGTCGAACCCGAAAGCCCGCCGCTGCGCACCGCCGTGCGAGCCCGCGACCTCGATGCCCACAGCACCTTCTTGCGCGACCGGTTCCTCGAGTCGGTCGGGCGCTGCCTCGCACATATCGTGGCCGGGGACATCTTCCAGGTGCAGGTCTCGCGGCGTTTCTCGCTGCCGCTTCACGCCCATCCTTTCGACCTGTACGCGGCCCTGCGGCGACTGAACCCGTCGCCATATCTCTTCTACCTGTCGACTCCGGCCTGCGTGCTCGCCGGGGCGTCGCCGGAGACGCTGGTGCGTGTGCGCGGATCGGCGATCGACTACCGCCCCATTGCCGGGACCCGTCGCCGCGGCCGCGACCACTCCGAGGACGAGGCGATGGAGGTGGAGTTGCGCGGCAGCGAGAAGGAGCAGGCGGAGCACCTGATGCTCGTCGACCTCGGGCGCAACGACATCGGCCGGGTGGCGGCCACCGGCACGGTACGCGTGGGCGAGTCGATGATCGTCGAGCGCTACTCCCACGTCATGCACCTGGTCAGCGGCGTCAGCGCCCGACTCGACGCGGGCTTGGGCGCACTGGACGCGCTGCGCGCCTGTTTCCCGGCGGGCACCGTCACCGGCGCGCCCAAGATTCGTGCCATGGAGATCATCGCCGCCGAGGAGCCCCACCGACGCGGGCCGTACGCGGGGGCGGTGGGCTACATTGGCAGCGGAGGCATGCTCGACACGGCGATCGCGCTGCGCACCGTCGTGGTGGTCGACGGAGTCGCTCATGTCCAGGCCGCGGCGGGGATCGTTGCGGACTCCGATCCTGCCGAGGAGGCTCGCGAAATCGACAACAAGCTCGGCGCGGTGCTGGCGGCGGTCGCTGCCGTGAACCCGGCATGACGCTGGTGTGGGAGGAGCGCGAGTCGGTCCTGGTCATCGACAACTACGACTCGTTCACGTTCAACCTGGTCCAGTACCTGCGCGAGCTGGGCGCCGCAACCACGGTGGCGCGCAACGACGCGCTGTCCGCGGCGGACGTGGTCGCGATGCGTCCGCGGCTGGTGGTGCTGTCGCCGGGCCCGGGCCGGCCCGAGGA
>JALYTM010000145.1 GCA_030854305.1 Candidatus Dormiibacterota bacterium | reverse complement strand
ACGCAATCCTGCGCGGCATCGCCGCCCGCCTCGGCACCGAGCCAGACGGCAGCGTCAACTGCGAGACCCACGCGCACACCGTCGTGGGTCGCGCCTGACACCCGCCACAGCGCGGCGGCCTCCCCGGCAGCCGGACGCTCAGGATCTGTCACATCGGTAGCACCTCCGCGTGACCGCTCGCCGGGTGAGTGCGAACAAGGCCCCGTCTATGGTTGCAAGGTGACGGTTCCCACCCCGACAGCCGGGTCACCAAAGGCCGACCGAACCCCGCCTCCCCCGCCACCGCCCGCCCCCGCGGCAGCCCAGCTTCGGCGCGAGCCCGACCGCCCGGTGCGCACGGGGGCGGAGCGGTACCCGGTACTCCCGCGCCGGGTCAACGCTTTCCAGGAGTGGTGGTCGATCCCGGTCGCAGCGCGAGTGTACGCACTGCTGGTGGTGGCCGCCGCGCTGGCCGTGAGCGTCGGCTCGCTGTCGGTCCTGCACACCACCCCGGACACCGCGGTGCTTTTCCTGGCGATCGTCGGAGTGGCCATCGCCAACAGCGAGCTGGGCCGACTGGTGGAGGGTGGGCGCGTCTACGACGACCGCGCCAACAAGGGGCTGTCGGCCTGGCCGTTCGCGGCGGCGCTGGTCCTGCCCGTCGGCCTGGCGGGGTGGGTGGCGATCTGCGTGTTCTCCCACGCGCGTCTGCGCGGGATGAAGGTGGCTCTGTGGAAGTGGACGGGCACATGGGCCTCCATCACGCTCTCGGCGTTTGTTGCCGGGCTGGTGTTCCAGACCGCGCAGCACGGCGCTCTCCCCGCCGACGGGTCGGCGAGAGTGCTGGGACTGGTGGCGGCCGTTGCCGTCATCTTCGTCGCCGTCGAGGCCGCTGTCTCCTGTGGGTTCGCCTACCTCAACACCGCCAAGGCCGAGGCGGCGCTGCGCCGCTGGCTGGCCGAGCCGGACTTCTACCTCACCGAGTTCGGTGTGCTCGCCACCGGCGCGGTGACCGCCGTCCTGCTCACGTACTGGCTGGGCTTCGTGCTGGTGACGGTGCCCATCTACGCGGTCATGCAGCGGGCGATGGTTCATGACCACCTCAAGCACGAGGCCACCCATGACGGCAAGACCGGCCTGCTCAACTCGGAGACCTGGCGCACCGTCGCCGACTACGCCGTGGAGCGGGCTCGAAGCAGCGGGTCACCGCTAGCCGTGCTGATGATGGACCTTGACCACTTCAAGGATGTCAACGACGTCCACGGCCACCTCTTCGGGGACGTGGTGCTGACACGCACCGCTGACGCGCTGATGAGGCTGACGCGCGGGGCCGACGTCGTCGGTCGCTTCGGCGGCGAGGAGTTCTGCCTGGTGCTGCACAACAGCGAGGAGGAGGCCAGGGCCGCCGGCGAGCGAATTCGGTCCGCCCTCGCCGCCCTGCGCTTCCAGTCCGCGAACGTCCGCGTCACCACCTCGATCGGCATCGCGATGCTGCTCCCGGGTGACGAGCTGTCCACGCTCGACGACCTGGTGGCGGCCGCGGATCGCGCCCTGTACCGCGCCAAGCAGGCAGGGCGGAACCGCGTCTTCCTGTAGCGCCTACCTGGTCAGCTGCGACGCCGGGATCGAGCCCATGCGGCCGGCGCGATAGTCGTCGAACGCCTGCTGCAGCTCTTCCTTGGTGTTCATCACGAAGGGTCCGTACCAGGCCACCTGCTCGCGGATCGGCTGGCCGCCGAGGACCAGCACCTCGAGCTTGGGCGTGTGGCCGTGCTGGGTCTCGTCGGCAGCGAAGACGATCGTGTCACCGGGGCCCAAGACGGCCAGCTGACCGGTCGTGATGGGGCGACGCTCGGAGCCGACACTTCCCTGCCCGGCGAGCACGTACGCGAGCGCGTTGTGGTCGCGGTTCCACGGCAGGATCACCTCCTGGCCCGGGTCGACGCTGACGTGGGTCATCGCCATCGGCGTGTGCGTGATGCCCGGCCCTTCGTGGCCCCCGAGGCTGCCGGCAATCACACGCAGAAGCGCGCCGCCGTCGTGGGAGCTGACCAGCCCGACATGCGCGGCCCGGATGTCCTGGTACCGCGGCTCCGTCCACTTCATCGCCGCCGGGAGGTTGACCCAGAGCTGGATCCCGTGGAACAGACCGCCCGATGCCACCAGCGAGGACGGCGGCGTCTCGATGTGCAGGATGCCCGCCCCGGCGGTCATCCACTGGGTGTCACCGTTGGTGATCACCCCGCCTCCGCCATTGGAGTCCCGGTGCTCGAAGATGCCGTCCATGATGTAGGTGACCGTCTCGAAGCCACGGTGGGGATGCCACGGCGTGCCCTTGGGCTCACCGGGTGCGTACTCCACCTCACCCATCTGGTCCATGTGGACGAACGGGTCGAGGAGGCTGCTGTCGACGCCCGCGAACGCACGGCGGACGGGAAATCCCTCGCCCTCCAAGCCGCTCGGCGCAGTGGTGACGGACAGCACCGGCCGCGCCAGGGCACCCGGGGTCACGGAGAGACGGGGAAGAGTGGCGATGTCGTCGACGCTGACCGCTGGCATTGGCTGCGAACCTCGGGATGGCGAGCCGGCTGATTCCGGTTTCCCCGAAAGCATCCCACGTCGAGGCATCGGTAAACATTCGGCGCGCGGGTGCCGGGCCGCAGCCCTGGGCGGTACAGTCGCGCCATGCAGGTCAAGGAACTCGGTCACGCGGTCCTGTACGTCCACGACATCGCGAGGTCGGCGGCGTTCTACCGGGACATCCTCGGCTGGACGCAGATCGGCCCTGCCGACTCGCGCGTGCCCGCCGCCGCGTTCAGCAGCGGGCGCACCCACCACGAGCTGCTCCTCCTCGAGGTCGGCGACGATGTGCTGGAGATCCCGCGCGGTCGCCGTGTCGGGCTGTACCACCTCGGCATCAAGATCGGGGACAGCGACGACGAGCTGCGCGAAGCGGTCAGCCGGTGCCGGGAGGCGGGCGTCCGCATCGTCGGCTTGAGCGACCACACCGTCACCCACAGCCTCTACGTGCTCGACCCCGACGGCAACGAGCTGGAGCTGTACATCGACGTTCCCGGGCTCGACTGGCGACAGGATCCCTCGCTGGTCATGTCACCTGTCCGCCCCCTCGTCCTGTAGCCGGGTCGCGTGAACGCCGGCGAGGCGGTGCAGCTCACCGACTGGCGGAGGGCGGTCGCCGAGCTGTACACGGACGTCCGCCGCGGTGGGGGCAGTCGCGCCGCGTGGGACGCATGGCGCGAGGGCAAGCAAGGGCTGTACCGCAACCATCCGCAGTCGCCGGTGCTGCCCGAGCAACGCCACGGGCATGTCTTCCGCTGCTTCGACCACGACCCGGCGATGCGTGTGCACGCCGAGCTGGTCGACGCCGACGCTGTGCACGTCGACGGAGACGACCAGGTCCCGGGGATGACGCGCGTCGGCAGCCTGGACTTCCGGCTCGCGGGCGAGCCCGCGCGTCTGGCCGCCTTCTGGCTTGACGGCTACGCGGGCGGGCTGTTCGTGCCGTTCGCCGACGCCACCTCCGGCCACCAGACCTACGGCGGCGGCCGCTACGTGCTCGACACCGCCAAGGGCGCCGACCTCGGCACTGAAGCCGGGCGGGTGGTGCTCGACTTCAACTTCGCCTACGCGCCCTCGTGCGCGCACGACCCGCGCTGGCGCTGCCCGCTGGCCCAGTCAGTCAGCCGGCTGAGGGTGGCGGTGCGGGCGGGAGAGATCGGGCCCTGACCCGAACGGGCTGAGCGCCGGCTCAGCCGAAGCTCTTGACCGCCCAGGCCACCGCGCCCACCAGTCCCGCGTCGGTCCCCAGCTCCGCCGTCTCGATCCGGCAGTGCTGGGCGGGCACCACGAACGCCACCTCATTGACCGCGTCACGGAGCGGACCGAGCAGCAGCTCGCCGGCATTGATGAGGCCACCCCCGATGGCGATCACCTCGGGTGACAGCAGGTTGATCAGGCCGCCGATGGAGCGCCCCAGCGTGCGTGCGGCAAAGGTGAAGATCCGAAGAGCAACCTCGTCGCCGGCGTTGGCCGCGTCCTCGACCGCCTTGCCGTCGATGGTGTCGAGTGGCAGCGCGGACAGTGTGGTGACCTCACCTGCGGCGACGGCGGCGCGGGCCGCGCGCGCGATCGCAGTGCCGCTGGCGGTGCCCTCCAGACAGCCGGGGTGACCCTCGTTGCACGGTGGGTATTCGGCCGCGAGCGCCTGGTGTCCCACCTCGCCTGCGGTGCCCGACCGGCCTGCGTACAGCTCACCGTTGAGGATCAGTGCGCCTCCCACCCCGGTGCTGGCAGTGACGAACACGAAGTCGGCGGTGCCCTTGCCGGCCCCGGCAATCCACTCCGCGTAGCCGGCCAGGTTGGCGTCGTTGTGGATGACCACGTCGCAGCCGACCGCGCTGCGCAGGGCGGCGGCGGCGTCGAAGTTGTCCCATCCGGGCATCTGCGGGGCCGCGTACACGATGCCCCGCCGTGGATCCAGCGGACCGGGGATGCCGATCGCCAGGCCGTCGACGTGGCGGTTCGCGGCGGCCTCGGCAACGCAGCGTGCGATCGCCTCGATGACCGCGTCGCGGCCCTGGGCAGCGGGGGTCGGCGCGCGTGCGGGGGCTTCGTGCGTGTGCCGACCGGTGGCCACCGCGGCACGGATGTTGGTTCCCCCGAGGTCGACGCCGATCAGGGTGCTCACGCCGGCGGACCGCTCACGGGTTGTGCCAGCCGAGAGGCTGGACAAGCGCGTCGGCCTCCTTGGGTCCCCACGACCCGGCACGGTATGGCACCAGGGGTGGCGGCGACGTGAGCACCGGGTCCACCACCTGCCAGCCGCGCTCCACTTCGTCCTCCCGGATGAACAGCGTCTTGTCGTCTTTGAGCGCGTCGTGAAGAAGACGTTCGTAGGCTTCCGGTGGTGATGTCTTGAACGACGTGCCGTACGCGAAGTTCATGGTCACGGGCTGCAGCTGCACCTCCGGGCCGGGCTCCTTGGCGACGAACTGGACAGCGATTCCCTCGTCCGGCTGGATGCGCACCACCAGGCGGTTGCTGTCGACGGCGGTGACCCCGGTGCCGTCGAAGAGGTGCAGCGGCGCGTCACGGAAGGTGATGGTG
>JALYTM010000144.1 GCA_030854305.1 Candidatus Dormiibacterota bacterium | reverse complement strand
CTACCGCGGCGACGAGAAGGCGACGGCGAGCGCGTTCACCGTCGACGGCCGGCTGCGCACCGGCGACCGGGGTGCACTGGAAGATGGCAAGCTGCGCATCCTCGGCCGCCTGCGCGACGTCATCGTCACCGGCGGCGAGAAGGTCTCCCCCGGCGACGTCGAGCACGTGCTGCGGGCGCACCCGGAGGTAGGCGACGCCGCCGTGGTGGGGGAGGACGACGAGGAGTGGGGCCAGCGAGTGGTTGCGATGGTCGTACCCGCCGCCGGCACCACGCCCGCGCTCGCCGACCTCCGCGACTGGGTCCGCGCGAGGCTGCCGGCGTATGCCGCGCCAAAGGACATGGTTGTGGTCGGCGACATCCCCAGGACGCCCTCGGGCAAAGTGCGACGCGACGCGGTCCGTGCCCGACTTGCCGGCCTGCGCCACCCGTCCCCACCGGGCTGACCGTGCTCTACCATCGCGGCCTGCCGTCGCGGCCCGGCAGCGCGGGGAGGTGAGCATGGGTTTCGAACTCAGCGAGGAGCACGAGCTCCTGCGCCGGACGGTCTCGGACTTCGTCGACCGCGAGGTGGTTCCGCACCGCGCCGAGTGGGACCGCGTCGAGCAGGTGGACCGAGCCATCGTCGGCCGGCTTGCCGCGCTGGGAATCCTCGGGCTCACCCTCCCGGAGTCGTACGGCGGCACGCCGGCCGACTACCGGGCCTACTGCGTGGTGATGGAGGAGCTGGGCCGCGGCGACTCCTCGGTGCGGGGGATCGTCAGCGTCAGCCTCGGACTCTTCGCCAAGACCGTCCACGCCGAAGGCACCGACGAGCAGCGGTCGCGCTGGCTGCCCGCGATCTGCGCGGGCGAGAGCATCGGCTGCTTCGCGCTCACCGAGCCCGGTGTGGGCAGCGACGCCGGCAGCCTGGTGACCCGCGCCGAGCGGGACCGGGATGACTGGCTCCTGAGCGGGGAGAAGGTGTTCATCACCAACGGAACCTGGGCCGATTTGGCGCTGGTGTTCGCCCGGACAAGCGCAGATGGCGCACGCGGCATCACCGCCTTCGTGGTGCCGACCGCCTCCAGCGGTTTTACGGCCACCGAGATCCGCGGCAAGCTGGGTCTGCGCGGACAGGGCACGGCGTCGATGACGCTCGACTGCGTCCGGGTCCCCGATGAGAACCGGCTTGGACCGGTCGGCCGTGGCTTCCATGTAGCCATGGCCGCTCTCAGCCGTGGTCGCATGAGCCTCGCAGCGGGTTGCGTCGGGGTGTCGCGCGGGTGTCTGGAGGCGGCGGTCGCATACGCAACCGAGCGCGAGCAGTTCGGCAAGCCCATCGCCGGTCATCAGCTGGTGCAGGAGATGATCGCCGACATCGCAGTCGACACCGACGCGGCGCGCGCCCTCACCTGGGTGGTCGCCGACCTCGCCGACGCCGGCAAGCGCATCGACCTCGCCGCCAGCAAGGCCAAGTACTTCGCCAGTGAGGCCGCGGTGCGCTCCGCCAACCGGGCGCTCCAGGTGTTCGGCGGCTACGGCTACATCGACGAGTACCCGGTGGGCAAGTACCTTCGCGACGCTCGGGTGACCACGCTGTACGAGGGGACCAGCCAGGTCCAGAAGCTGATCATCGGCCAGGCGCTGACCGGGATCAGCGCGTTCGCCTGATGGCGCGGGCGCTCAGGCGAGGAAGCGGCTGACGGCCTCCGCCACGCAGCACGGCTTGGCTCCGTTCTCCACCTCGACCTGTACCACGGTGACCACCTGCAGGCCGCCCGGGATGTCCTCGGCGCCGACCACGGTCACGTGTGCCCGCACCCGCGAGCCACTGGGAAGCGGCGCGGGGAAACGCACCCGGTTGCAGCCGTAGTTGATGGCCATTGAGATGCCGTTGACCGTGTAGACCTGGTGGGTCAGCATCGGCAGCAGCGCGAGGGTGAGAAACCCGTGCGCGATGGTGGTACCGAACGGGCCCTGCGCGGCACGCGCCACGTCGACGTGGATCCACTGGTGGTCACCGGTGGCGTCAGCGAAGGTGTTGATCTGTTCCTGGGTCACCGTGTGCCAGTCGCTGGTGCCGAGGTCCTCGCCGATCGCGGAGCGCAGCGCGTCGAGCGACTCGAAGACTCGCATCACCGTGCTCCTCCGTTGACGTACAGGGTCTGGCCGCTGACATACGCGGCGTCGTCGCTGGCCAGGAACGCGATCACCGACGCGATCTCCTCCGGCCGGCCGACCCGTCGCAGCGGCGTGTGCTCGGCCACCTCCTGCTGGTGCTGCTCGGGCGTGCTCCCCACCCGCACAGCGGTGGCCGCGGTCATCGGCGTGGCCACGTAGCCCGGCGCCACCGCGTTGACGGTCACGTTGAACGGACCGAGCTCGATCGCGAGCGTGGCGGTGATGCCCTGGACGCCGGCCTTGGCGGCGGCGTAGTTGGCCTGCCCGCGATTACCCAGGGCGGAGCGGCTGCTGAGGTTCACGATGCGGCCATACTTGGCCGCAACCATGTGCTGCTGGACGGCGCGGCAGGTGAGGAAGACGCTGCGGAGGTTGACGGCGATCACCGTGTCCCAGTCATCCTCGCTGAGCCGGAAGAGCAGGTTGTCCCGGGTGATGCCGGCGTTGTTCACCAGCACGTCGATGCGGCCGTGGTCGGCGGCCACCCGGGACACGGCGTCGGCGACGCTGGTCGCGGAGGCGACGTCGCAGGTCAGCGCGATCGCCTGGCCTCCGGCGGCACGAATCGCCTCCGCTGTGGCGCGGCCGGTCTCCTCGCTGCGCTCGAGCACAGCCACCATCGCGCCCTCGGCGGCAAGCCTGTGCGCCGTGGCCGCGCCGATTCCCTGCCCCGCTCCGGTGACGATGGCAACCCTCTCAGCGAACCGCGTGCAGCCGGGTGCTGGCGGTGCGTCGGTCATCCCGTCTCCTCTGTGAACACGATGAGACTGCGCGCGCCACGGCCCGCGCTCATGTCGGCGAAGGCCTCTTCCACCTGGGAGAGCGCGATTCGGCGTGTAACCAGTGCCGCGAGGTCGATCCGGCCGGCGCGCACGTGGTCGAGCAGCATGGGGATGTCGGTGCTGGGGTCGGAGTTCCCGTACATGCTGCCGCGCAGAGTGCGGGCGAAGTGCGTGACCTCGAGCGCATTGAACGTGAGCGTGTCGGTCTTCGGTCCGAGGCCCACGATGGTTGCCTGGCCGCCGCGACGGGTCATGGCCCAGGCGGCGCGGATGGTCTCCGCCCTGCCGACACATTCCACCGCGTGATCGACACCACGTCCCTCGGTGAGGCCGCGCACCCGTTTTCCCAGGTCGGCCCCGGGCTCCAGGACGTGGGTCGCGCCGATCCGGTTGGCGAGCTGCAGCTTGTCCGGTGAGCCGTCCACCGCGATCACCGTCGCGGCACCGGCGATTCGCGCCGCCTGCACCGCCGACAACCCCACCCCCCCGAGCCCGATCACGCACACGCTGTCACCGGGCTGAACGGACGCGGCGTTGACCACCGCGCCGAAGCCGGTCACCACCGCGCACCCGAGCAGTGCTGCCTGTTCGAGGTCGATGTCGCCCGGCACCACGACGCACGCGGCCTCGGCAACCACTGTCTCGCTCGCGAACGCGGCGACGCCGAGGCCGGGGAACAGCGGAGTGCCATCGGCGGTGTGGGCGTATGGCGCGGCCGCCGCGGCGCCACTGTTGGGACACAGGTACGGCTCCCGGTGCAGGCACCACCAGCAGTGCCGGCAGGCAGGCGCCCAGTTCAGCAGCACGGCGTCCCCGACGGCTACCCCGGTGACCCCTTCGCCCACCGCCACCACGCGCCCCGCGCCCTCGTGGCCCAGCACCGCCGGCGTCGGCTGCGCCAGCGTGCCGCGAGCGAGGGAGAGATCGGAGTGGCAGACGCCGACGGCGACCATGCGCACCCGGACCTGGCCGGGACCGGGCTCGGAGAGGGTGATCTGCTCGACCACGAGCGGGCTGCCCTGAGCGTGCAGCACGGCCGCGGCCACCACTGTGCTCACGGCAGCTGCACCGACTTGACCAGCTGGAACTCCTCGAGCCCGTAGCGCCCCAGCTCCCGCCCATATCCCGACTGTCCGTAGCCACCGAAAGGCGCGCCGGGGTTGAATCGCGCCCCGTTGATGTCCACCTGGCCGGTGCGCATGCGTCGTGCCACCGCCATCGCGTGGTCGGTGTCCGCCGACCACACCGCGCCTGCCAGCCCGTAGCGGGTTGCGTTGGCGATCCGGACCGCGTCGTCCTCGTCCGTGTACCGGATCACCGACAGCACCGGCCCGAAGATCTCTTCCTGGGCGATGGTGGCGTCGGGCGCGACGTCGGCGAACACGGTCCCGGCCACGAAGTGCCCGCGCTCGGGCAGGTGTGAGGTGTCGTTGCCTCCGGCCACCAACCGCGCCCCTTCGGCCGCTCCGCGGGCGATGAACGTGCGCACCCGTTCGTACTGGAGCGGCGACGTCAGGGGCCCGAGCCGCGTGGCCGGGTCGGTGGGGTCGCCGGCGACGAATGTGTCCGCGATCGAGGCGGCCAGCTCCACGACCTCGTCGTAGCGCGAGGCAGGCGCGAGCATCCGTGTCCACGCCGTGCAGGTCTGGCCGCTGTTCAGGAAACAGTTGGCCACGCCGACCTTCACCGCGACCGCCAGGTCGGCATCCTCGAGGATGACGTTGGCCGACTTGCCACCGAGCTCGAGCGCCACCCGCTTGACCGACTCGGCCGCCAGCGCGCCCACGCGACGGCCGGCGCGCGTGGAGCCGGTGAAGGAGACCATGTCGACGCCGGGATGCGACACCATCGCCTCGCCCACCACCGCGCCGCTGCCCGACACCAGGTTGTACACACCGGCAGGGAACCCGGCGGCCTCGACGACCTCGGCGAGGATGACGGCTGTCAACGGTGCCACCTCGCTCGGCTTGTGCACCACCGTGCAGCCGGCGAGCAGGGCCGGCGCGACCTTGGCGATGGTCTGGTGCAGCGGGTAGTTCCAGGGTGTGATCGCCGCCACCACTCCGACGGCCTCGCGCAGAACCAGGGAGTTGCCGATGCGCTCTGTCCGATCGACGTCGTGGACCAGGTAGACGTACCCGGACAGGACCTGAATCGGCAGCGCCGCCTGGATGGCGC
>JALYTM010000143.1 GCA_030854305.1 Candidatus Dormiibacterota bacterium | reverse complement strand
GAGGAAGCGACGCACCCCCAGGTAGCTGCCGAGCGCGCCGATGATCGCCCCACCGGCGAACAGTCCGGCCATCACCACCAGCGTGAACACACCGTCGAACGGGATCGCGAACAGGTTGCCGGCGGTGACACTGACCACGAGGCGATATGCCCCCAGCACCACCAGGCCGGCAAGGATCGCGCCCAGCACCCCACCGAGGATGCCCTCGAGCAGGAACGGCCATCGCACGAACCAGTCGGTGGCACCGACCAGCTTCATGATCTCGATCTCAGTCCGTCGCGCGTATACCGCGGTGCGGATCGTGTTCATGATGATCACCAGGCTGACCACCAGCAGCATCAGCGAGACAAAGCCCACCACCCCCTCGATGATGTTGATCGCCGCCTGGATCTTCGGCGTCACGTCGGGGTTGTAGTCGGTCGGCTGAGTGGGATCGGTGATCGGGTTGGCGCGGGCCACCGAGTCGAGCTGCTGCAGGTATCGCAGCTGCCTGACGTCGACGTTCAGGGACGCAGGCAGGGGGTTGCTGCCCAACGCGGTGATCGCCGTTGCAATGTCGGTGCCCTTCGACTGCGCCTCGGTGAACGCAGCGTCCTTGTTCTCGTACGACACGTTGAGAACGCGTGGGTCGGTCTTCAGCTGGTGCTCGAAGTTGACCACGTTGGCGAGGGAAACGCCGTCCTGGATGTAGATCTTGAGCTTGCTGGCTCGGGACTCCTGGTCGTGGAGCACGTTGGTCAGCAGGTGGGTCCCCAGCGACAGAGCGCCGATCATCACCAGGATCAGGCCCATCGTGCACACGCCGGCCAACGACACGCCGAGGTTGCGCCGGAAGTTCTGCAGCGATGAGATCAGCGCGAACCTCGTGGCGGACAGGAACTTCCTCAAATCGTGGCCTCGCCGTCGCGGAGGTACCGCCCTTCCTGTTCGTCACGGATCACCCGACCGCCGTCGATGGCGATGACACGGCGCCGGACCAGGTCGACCACTTCGCGGTTGTGGGTCGCCATCATCACCGTGGTACCGCGGTGGTTGATCTGCAGCAGCAGCTGCACAATGCCCCACGAGGTGTCGGGGTCGAGGTTGCCGGTGGGCTCGTCGGCCAAAAAGATACGCGGGCGCGTCACCAGCGCACGGGCGATCGCCACGCGCTGCTGCTCGCCACCACTCAGCTCCTCCGGGAATTTCTCGAACTTGTCCTCGAGGCCGACGATCCACAGCGTCTCCTCCACCTTCTCGCGAAGGTGGCGCTGCCCGGGACGGGTCACCTGGAGCGCAAAGGCCACGTTCTGCGCCACCGTGAGCGTCGTCAGCAGCTTGTAGTCCTGGAACACGATGCCAAACTTGCGGCGCAGCTTGGGGAGGCGACGGTGCGGCATTCGCGTCACCTCCTGGCCGTCGACGAAGATGCGGCCGCTGCTGGCCTGTTCGTCGCGGATCAGCAGCCGCACCAACGTCGACTTGCCGGCACCGCTCGCCCCCACCAGGAACACGAAGTCGCGCTGGTAGATGGCGAGGTCGACGTCGCGCAGCGCGACCGTCCCGCTCGCGTACGTCTTGCCGACACCATGGAAGCTGATCACCGGCCGAAGAGCCGGGTCGTTGGCGAGGGCCGGGCGCTCGGCGATGGCCATGCTCACCGCGACCACTCGTTCCCGGTGGGCGTGGCGGCGATCCGGACGCCGCGCACGCGGTGGTCGTCACGGACGCGGTCGGCGTCGTTTCGGTTCACGGCGGGGAGTCCCAGCGCCCGGCGAGGCCTACTCCGTTCCTGCCCGGCCGGGCGGCGCGGTCGGAGATCCCGACCGGTTCGCGAACGACGTGGAGCGCATTGGGACCGGCTTCGGGACGGCCCGAGTATACGACCGGTTCAGGTATTGGTCCGTCGCTGCGACATTTCCGTCAACGTCTCCGGCCACCAATGTGTCGCCAAAGGAGCGGCCGCGGAGTTCGGTTTTGCATCATTCGCGCCACCGGACGGCGTCCTGCGGGAGTGGTTGGGCTCCCGCTTCACGGGAGCCGGTGGTGTGGCGGCGGAAGCACTTGGTTGGCGTGCAGCCAGCCGAGCACCGGGAGTCCGGCGAATGCCGCCACCGTGGTGCCGCTCATGGGCTGCGTCCAGCTACCGCTGGGGGTGCCGTTGACGGTGAAGTTCTGCTGGACGAAGGTCACCGACGAGGAGGTGACCGAGCTGACCACGGCGACGTGCCCTGTCGGGTCGGACTGGGTCGCCGCGAACACGATGATGTCGCCGTGCTCGGGTGCAACGGGTCCGCCGTTGGGCTCCTGGGCCATGGGCACGGGCAGCGACGGACCCGCATTCCACATGTCGGCTGCGCTGCTGACCGGCCAGATGTCCGGCTCGCCGTACTTGTAGTGCGCCCAGCGCATCGCCAGCTCAGTGCACTCGTACTGCCGGCCGAACGTTCCCGATCGGTCCTGGTTGCCGGTGCCGTTGCTGTAGACGTTCAGGTCCCCGAGGCCCGCGTCTCCGCCGGCCCACTGCGACCCGCTGATCAGCACCGTGCCCCACGAAATCGACGATGCGTGGGCGGGCGTGCCGGCGGCTCCGAAACCGGCGCCAACCACGGCAACCGAGAGGACGAGTCGAAGCCCGCGGCTGCGGCCGAGGTGGCGACCAAGCGTGCGTCGCGTCTGCGCGGGCTGAGCGATGGGCATCGCAAGGACGCCTCGAGCGGTCAAGGCGTACCTGCGCTCCCTCGCGTCGATGCGCCGCTCAAGCTGCAGCGCCCTCGCGTGCCGACCAGCGCAGGTACGCCTCCATGAAGGGATCAAGACCTCCGTCGAGCACTGCCTGGGCGTTGCCAACCTCGGCTCCGGTGCGGTGGTCCTTGACCATCGTGTAGGGCTGGAGCACGTAGGAGCGGATCTGGCTCCCCCACTCGGCGGGCATCGACTCGCCGCGCAGCTCGGCGATGTGTTCAGCATGCGCCGCCTGCTGCAGGGTGAGCAACCGGGAGCGCAGGACGCGCCACGCCACCTCGCGGTTCTGGTGCTGCGAGCGCTCGTTCTGACAGGTGACCACAACCCCGGTGGGCACGTGGGTCAAGCGGATCGCCGACGAGGTCTTGTTGACGTGCTGGCCGCCCGCGCCGCTGCTCCGGTACACGTCCTCGCGGACGTCCTTGGGGTCGATGTCGACGTCGACCGCGTCCTCGATCTCGGGGGTCACCTCGATCAGCGCGAACGATGTGTGGCGCCGCGCGGCCGCGTCGAAGGGGCTGATCCGCACCAGCCGGTGGACGCCCCGCTCCGACTTCAGCAGGCCGTACGCGCGCGGTCCGCTGATGCGCAGCGTGGCCGACTTGATGCCCGCCTCGTCGCCGACGGACTCCTCCAGCGACTCCACCGTGAACTTCTTCTCCTCCGCCCAGCGCAGGTACATGCGCATGAGCATCTCCGCCCAGTCCTGCGAGTCGGTCCCACCCGCACCTGCATGGATACCGACGATGGCGGGATGGTCGCTGTAGGGGTCGCTGTACAGCAGCTCGAGCTCGCGACGGTCCAGCTCCTTCTCCAGCGAGTCGAGCTCGGCGCCGACCTCGCCGATGATGGAGTCGTCCGGTTCGCTGTCGAGCATGTCGGCCAGGTCGACGGCGTCGGACACGCGCGTCTCGATGCCCGACACCGCGGCGATCTCGTCGCGGAGCCGCGAGGCCTCCTGCGTCAGTGAAGCCGCCCGGCGCGGGTCGTCCCACAGGGACGGGTCGTTGATGTCGACGTCGAGGTCGGCAAGCCGGGCGCGTTTGGCATCCAGGTCAAAGATGGCCCAGCAGCTCGGCTGCTCGGCTCTTGACCTCACCAGCGCGCGTCGTCAGCTCACTCATGGCGCATCGAGTGTACCGGCAGGTTGTCGCGCCGCGGCACGCATCGCGGCGGCTTCAGGGCCCGGTGTCCGCGGGCCGACCGGCGGGCAGGTGCGGGCGACCATCGTCACCGATCGGCCAGCCGGGATTGTGGGCGATTTCCCAGAGGTGGCCGTCGGGATCGGCGAAGTAGCCTGAGTAGCCTCCCCAGAACACCTTCTCCGGCTCCTTGACCACCGTCCCGCCTGCAGCTCGCACGTCCGCAAACGCGGCGTCGACCAGCGCCTCGCTCTCCAGATTGATCGCCAGCGAGCACCCGCGGAAACCGTGCAGCTCATCATCAGGCACGTGCGCGTCGGCGGCGAGAGCGCTGCGCCCGAACACGCCGAGCAGGCCCCCGGCAGTGTCGAAGAAGCTCACCTCGCCCTCGACCGACGCGGGCGAGAGCGGCCAGCCCAGCGCCCGGTAGAACGCGGTGCTCGTCGCCACGTCGCGAGCACCGAGGGTGGCCAGGCTCACGCGCGGCGGGATGGCCATGGTCGCGATTATCGTCGGTACGACGCGGCGGTGACCGTGCGGTGGATACTGGTTCCCGCCGGCCGTGTGCCTACGGCTCTGTGCTTGCGGTGCTGCGCGAGGCCGCGCGTGACAGCGGGTCGAGCGCGAAGTAGAGCGCCAGGAGCGCGTGGAACGCAAGGCACGCATACGCATTGATCACGGCGATGCCCACCGACAGCGTGTATGCGCACGTGCCCACGAGGTAGAGCATGGTCGCCGGTCGGCGCCTTGCCTCGGGGAATGCCTCGTTCAACAGGCGCCGCCGGCGCGACCCGTACAGCCACAGGAGGCCCCACATGTACGCGTTGAGCGCCATCGTGATGCTGTACACCACCGCCGCCACTTCCTGTCCTCGCCCCTGCCGCAGCGCCTCCCCGAAGATGGCCGTGGGGTACGGGAGAAAGGAGATGGTGAGGAGCAGCGCGAGGTTGCAGTAGACCAGCCCGCGGTCGGCGCGCGCGAACTGGGCGAACACCGAGTGGTGGTTGAGCCACATGATCCCGATCACACAGAACGACACCCCGTAGGCGGCGAACGACGGCCACCGAGCCAGCAACCCACCGCTCAGGTCGCTGTAGTTCGACGGCTGCGAGATGGACAACACCAGCAGCGTGATGGCGATGGCGAACACGCCGTCGCTGAACGTCTCGAGGCGGGACTTGCTCACGTCCTGCTCGCGGTGGGCTCAGCGGCCGTGGCAGAGCTTGTACTTCTTCCCGCTGCCGCAGGGGCAGGGCTCGTTG